>NZ_JAVVES010000011.1:0-54308 GCF_032250955.1 Sulfuriflexus sp.
GCCGCTGGGTCAACAAGGTCAAGGCGGCGCGAGGCTTCAATAAAGCCGTTGTTGCGTTGGCCAACAAGATGGCGCGAATGGGATGGGCGGTATTGGCCAACAAGGCGGTTTATCAGGCCGCATGAAGAGACGTTGAAACAGTACGCTAACGAGTAGAGAGGTAACCTGCCAACGATTGCGAAGACTTTGTGACAACCGATGACACAACAGGTCAGACCGGCGTATCGAAAACCTGACTAATCCGACGGTCCATCAAGACCGCCAGGTCGATAAGGACGATACGCGCGCATTTCATCGAGGCCAGGGGGATAGCCCCCATCAACAGGCCGGATATACGGAAGCAATCCTGTCCCTGTCACCGATAACACAAAGACTTGCAAAACGGGAGGAGACCATATACGGATTAGGAGTGATAGCGACGTAATCCGACGCGGATTTAACATGTGCACGTCGGATCACGCTTCGCTGATCCGACCTACAACTTCTATAAGCCATCACTCGTTTCCTTTGTTCGTGGGGCTTTGAATTTTTGCGTTTATATGGACATCTGTGGTGGATAATTTCACCACTCATAGAATCCCTTCGGGCTTCATTATGAGTACCCTAACCTTCGTCCCGAAGGTTCAGGGCAAAAAAAAGCGCGGCATAAAATGCCGCGCTCAAAAAACCGACATGCAGGGGGGGAGAGGGGGGGTAGCATGTCGGCAAAACAACCTGTCAATTGCAATGCTATACAGTGAATATGGGGTAATTATACTATCTTTCAAGCGTGCGCCTAGATCATAATGGTTATTTTTTGTTACAAAAAATGCTGGTTTTTTGACAGGGTCGAAAAATCCGTATTTAACATCTTGAATTTAGTGAACGTTGCCGGTCAGGGCGTTTGAACGGAGGATAAAAACTGTTTCTGCATCGCGGTGACTAATTCTCGTAACGCCTTGCCCCGGTGGCTGAGCTGGTTCTTGGTTCCGGCATCGAGCTGGGCGGAGGAGCAGCCCTGTTCCGGCACGTAAAATACCGGGTCATAGCCGAAACCGTTTTCGCCCTGTGCGGTTTCAAGAATGCGGCCTTCCCAGGTTCCCTGGCAGATAAGTGGTGTCGGGTCTTCGGCGTGGCGCATAAAGACCATCAGGCATTGAAAGCGTGCGCTACGTTCGGCCTTGGGCACATCCTGCAAGGCCTTGAGCAGCTTGTTCAGGTTGTCCCGGTCTGATGCGCCCACCCCGGCATAGCGTGCCGAGTAAATACCCGGCGCCCCCTGCAGCGCATCGACCTCGAGACCGGAATCGTCGGCGATGGCCGGCAGGCCGCTTAGCTGCGCCGCATGGCGGGCCTTGAGAATTGCATTTTCAACAAAGGTTAAACCGGTTTCCTCGGCCTCGGGGATATCAAACTCAGCCTGTGGCACGACCTCAACACCCAGACCGGCGAGGATCTGGTTTATCTCGCGAACCTTGCCGGCGTTGTTACTGGCCAGTACGATCTTTTGCATGTCTTGCTTATCCTGCCGCCAGGGCCGTGCGTTGTGCTTCGATTAATTGCTGGATCCCGTCGGCGGCCAGGTCCAGCATGCCGTCCAGTTCCGCGCGCTTGAAGGCCACGCCTTCGGCGGTGCCCTGTACCTCGATGAAGTCGCCCTGCTCGTTCATGACCACGTTCATGTCGGTTTCGGCATTGCAGTCTTCCGGGTAGTCGAGATCGAGTACCGGCGTACCCTTGAACATGCCGACCGAGACCGAGGCGATCATGGTTTGCAGGGGGCTCTTTTTGATCGAGCCGTCCTTTAGCAACACGGCGATGGCGTCGGCAAGCGCCACATAGGCGCCGGTGATCGAGGCGGTACGTGTGCCGCCATCGGCCTGGATGACATCACAGTCGATGTGAATGGTGTGTTCGCCCAGGGCCTTCATATTAATAGCCGCCCGCAGGGCGCGACCGATCAGGCGCTGGATTTCCATGGTGCGACCACCCTGCCTGCCGCGGGCTGCCTCGCGGCCCATGCGTTCGGTCGTGGAGCGTGGCAGCATGCCGTACTCGGCGGTGACCCAGCCCTGGCCCTTGCCGCGTAGAAAGCCCGGTACCTTGTCGGTGACGCTGGCGGTACACAGGACCCGGGTGTCACCAAACTCGACAAGCACCGAGCCTTCGGCGTGCTTGGTGTAGTTGCGGGTCAGACGGATCTGACGTAATTCATTCGGGGCTCGGCCACTGGGTCGCATGGGAATTCCTTATTGTTCAGGTGAGTAAAAAAGACTTATTTGGTTTTCGGATCATAATCCATTTCGTCACGGTAATCTTCCAGGGCCTTGTTAATGGCACTGATCGCGTGACTGATGTTATCGCTGCCCGGCTCCTCCGCGGTAGTCCGGGCAGGGTGGTGAGGGTTGTTGCCGGCGTTGATCGTGCTGCTGCAGTCCAGCATGCGCAGGGCGACAGCGCTGATGTTGTCGCTTTGCGGATAGGCGCTGCCTTCGGCGCGAGTAGCGAGATCATTGAGCGCGTTATCAAGGTTGGGGCTGCCCGGCAGACCCTGCAGGTCGCGTTCGCCGAGTGCCGACCAGAAACCGTCGCTGCATAATAGCAGGATATCGTCCGGCTGCAGGTCATCACGCTCGGTGTAGCTGATATCCGGCAGGTGATTGCGCGCGCCCACACACTGCGTGATATAGCTGCGCTTTGGATGGGTCAGCATGTCTGACTCGCTGATCAGGCCCTTGCGGAAAAGCTCCTCGACGTAAGAGTGGTCAATCGTGCGGGCAATGATGCGACCGGCACGCAGCAGGTACAGTCGGCTGTCACCGACATGTGCCCAGGTCGCGGTCTGCCCCTGTACGAGACAGGCAACGCAGGTGGTTCGCGGCTCAACCGGCGGTTGCTGCTGCTGGCCGGCCTTGAGGATATTGCTGTGCGCGACTTCAATGGCATTGCGCAAAAAGGCCCGCGGGCTGGCAATCGGTTTTTTGCTGCGGCGGAAATAGTTGTCGAGCGTATCGACCAGCACCTGGGCGGCGATATCGCCACCGCTGTGTCCGCCCATGCCGTCGGCTACCACCAGCAGGGTCGTGTCATTATCCTCGGTAACGATCAGGCGATCCTCGTTATATAGGCGATTGCCGAGGCGGTTGATTTGTGCGATAGCCGTTTTCATCGATGTTTATGCAGACTCTTCCCGTGGCGTACCATCGACATTCAGGCGGGGCATGACCTCGAGCAGGGCATCGATACTCTGTGGCCGCAACAGGGGATCGACCTCCATCGACCAGTCGATGGCCTTGAGCAATTCCGGGGAATAGTGTTTGCGAAAGACCTCGGCTGCCGGCTTCATTGAATCCTGTTCGTGGCGCACGATCGCGGCCGGCGGCGGTCGCTGATCGATGCAGTTACGCATGGTCGCGCCAAGCGCATAGATATCCGTCCACGGCCCGACATAGCCCCGATTCGTGTATTGCTCGATGGGCGAAAAACCGGGGGTAACGACCTGGGTCGGCTGGCCGCTACGGGTCTGCATGATCGGGTGCACGGCACCGAAATCGAGCAGCAGCGGGCTGCCGCCGGGGCGCAGGTGGATATTGCCCGGCTTGATGTCGAGGTGCAGGAAACCGGAGGCGTGGATCATCTTCAGGCCATCAAGCAGGGGCGGGAACACGGTAAGCAGGAATTGTTCACTGAGAAAACCCTTATGCTTCTTGATATAGCTGTGCAGGTTATGGCCCTGCTCGAATTGCATCACCATGTAGACCGTGCCGTTGGCATTCAGGAAATTGATGACGTTGACGATATTCGGGTGTTTCAGGCCGGCCAGGGCACTGGCCTCCTGGAGAAACAGCTTGCGACCATGAACGAAATGCTCGATAGTTTCTTCACTATGGGCGACCACGCGCATTTCCGTATCACGCTGCGCGAGGCGTGCCGGTATATACTCCTTGAGGACTATGCGCCTGCCATCGCGGACATCATTGGCAAGGTAGACATAGCTGAAACCGCCACGACTCAGTGTCCTGGTGATGACATAATCATCAATGCGGGTACCGTCGGGCAGGCTTCTGGGTGGTGTCTTCATCTGGCAAGTGGTTTAGTATTCATCATTATTGCAAAGCCTAGCACAAGACCGCAGCCGGCGAAGCCCGGCGCGGTCACATCTTTTAGTCGAATAACAGAAAAAAGGTTTTTCCATGATCCGCAGTATGACCGCCTTTGCCCGTTGTGACCGCAACACCGAGTGGGGCACACTGAGCTGGGAAGTGCGCTCCGTTAACCACCGTTACCTGGAACCCGGGTTGCGTATGCCGGAGGAAATCCGCGCCATCGAGGCCGGCTTGCGTGAGCGTCTGGCGACACGGCTGGGCCGGGGCAAGGTCGAGTGTAACCTGCGTTTCCAGGCCGGGGGCGAGGGTAAGACCAGCCTGAATATCAATACCGAGCTCGCCAAACAGGTCGTCGATGCCAGCCGCGAGATCGACCATCTCCTGTATAACTCGGCGGCGATTAATTCCATGGACGTGCTGCGCTGGCCGGGGGTGCTTGATAGCGGCAGTGCCGACTGGGCGGCCCTGCGTGAACAGGCGCTGCTGCTGTTTGATGAGGCACTGGATGAACTGGTCAGTACGCGCGAGCGCGAGGGTGCCCGCTTGCGCGAGATGATCCTCGAACGCCTGCAGGGCATGCGCCAGCGTGTGTCCGCGGTGCGTGAGCAACTGCCGGCCATCATTACCGCCCAGCGTCAGAAGATCATCGAGCGGCTCGCTGAGCTGGACGTGAACCTCGATGAAGGCCGCCTGGAGCAGGAGGCCGCGCTGTTGGTCAACAAGATGGATGTCGACGAGGAGATGGACCGCCTCGCCACGCATATCGACGAGGTGGAACGCAACCTCGACGCCGACAAGCCTGTCGGCCGGCGGCTGGATTTCCTTATGCAGGAGATGAACCGTGAGGCCAATACCCTCGGTTCGAAGTCGATCGCCATCGATACCACTCGTGCCTCGGTGGACCTGAAGGTGCTTATCGAGCAGATGCGCGAACAGATCCAGAACATTGAATAACCAGGAAAAAATACGAGTCCCCCTATGTCAGCGACACTCTATATAATCGCGGCCCCCTCCGGCGCCGGAAAAACCAGTCTGGTCAAGGCCCTGCTGGAACGTGATAACCACATCATGGTCTCGGTTTCGCACACGACGCGCGCACCGCGCGAAGGCGAGGTCGATGGCAAGGATTACAATTTCACCACTGTGGACAAGTTCAACCAAATGGTTGAGGAGGGGCTGTTTCTCGAATATGCGCAGGTATTTGATAATTTCTATGGTACCTCCCGCGAGTGGGTAGAGCAGCGCCTGGCCGCTGGCACCGATGTGATCCTCGAGATCGACTGGCAGGGCGCGCGCCAGGTTCGCGAGGCCTTCTCCGGAGCGGTCGGGATCTTTATCCTGCCGCCCTCCCGCCAGGCCCTGGAAGAGCGGCTGCGCGGCCGCGGCCAGGACAGCGATGAGGTCATTGCTCGCCGTATGCGTGACGCGATCAGCGAGATATCTCATTATCATGAGTTCGATTACCTGATCATCAATGATGACTTTGAGACCGCGCTGGACGAGCTGGCCAGTGTGGCCCTGGCCCGGCGACAGCGCATGGCGGTGCAAAAAACGCTTCATGCCGCCTTGATTAAGGATTTGCTGGCATGAAGACGGCATATTCAGTACAATTTGCCGCCCACGGCACGAAAAGTGGCTAATTATTGTACACCCCGGAGATGAGTGAATGGCACGTGTAACCGTTGAAGACTGTCTGGATAATGTTGATAACCGTTTCGACCTCGTACTTGTTGCGACCCGTCGTGCGCGCCAACTCGTGAACGGCAAGCAGCCACTGGTGGAGTGGGAAGGTGATAAGCCGACCGTGGTTGCCCTGCGCGAAATCGCCGAAGGCCTGATGAGCACCAAGATCATGGATGATATCGAGACCGAGGCGAAAATCGCCGCCCAGGCCGCTGCGCTGGAAGCCGAAGTTGCCGCAGTGACAGAAAATATACTGCCGGCCGCTGAGTAAACCCCGCCACCAACCCGCTTTACACATCAGGCCTCGCACCACACAATAGTTTCCCGCTATGAAGGAAACCAGTCAGGAGGTCCCGGTGTTTTTAATCAGTGATCTGTGTGACCTGCTCGAGGAATACCTGGAGCAGGATCAGGTCCGTGAGATTTACCGAGCCTATCTGTTTGGCGCCGAGGCGCACGAGGGCCAGCACCGCATGTCCGGTGAGCCCTATATCTACCATCCGATTGCCGTCGCCCGCATCCTCGCCAACATGCACATGGATCCGCAGACGATCATCGCAGCACTCCTGCACGATGTCATTGAAGACACCCCGGCGGTGAAGGAACAACTGAGTTTCGAGTTTGGCGAGGAAGTGGCCGAACTCGTTGACGGCGTCAGCAAGCTGACCCAGATCCAGTTCGAGAGCAAGGCCGAGCAGCAGGCCGAGAACCTGCGCAAGATGATGCTGGCGATGACGCGTGACATCCGGGTGATTCTCGTCAAGCTGGCTGACCGATTGCATAACATGCGCACTCTCGGTGTTATGAAGCCGGAAAAGAAACGGCGTATTGCCCGCGAGACCCTCGAGATCTATGTGCCGATTGCCACGCGTCTGGGCATGAATACGATCCGTATCGAACTCGAAGAACTCTGTTTCAAAGCTATCTATCCATTACGTTACCGGATCCTCGAGGCTGCCCTGAAACGGGCGCGGGGCAACCGCAAGGAAATCGTCAGCAAGATCGAGACCTCGATCAAGCGCCGTCTGCAGCAGGAAGGATTCGAAGGTGAAGTCATCGGCCGTGAAAAACACCTCTTCAGTATCTATGAAAAGATTCGCCAGAAGGTACAGACCTTCAGCGAGGTCTTTGATGTGTATGCGTTTCGCATCATCGTTGACAATGTTGATGCCTGTTACCGGGTGCTCGGTATTGTGCACAATCTTTATAAACCGGTGCCGGGCAAGTTCAAGGACTACATTGCCATCCCCAAGGCCAATGGTTACCAGTCACTGCACACCATCCTCTTCGGCCCATACGGCGTACCCATAGAGGTACAAATCCGCACCCGCGACATGCACACCGTTGCCGAGGGCGGGATTGCCGCGCACTGGCGCTATAAAACCGGCGAGATGGCGGGTTCAACCGATCATGTGCGCGCCCGCGAGTGGTTGCGCAATGTGCTCGAGATGCAAAAGAGCGCCGGGGACTCACTCGAGTTTATCGAGAACCTGAAGATCGACCTGTTCCCGGATGAAGTCTACGTCTTCACACCGCAGGGCAAGATTATGGAGATGCCGCGGGGGGCGACGGCCGTCGATTTTGCCTATGCGGTGCACACCGACATCGGCAACTCCTGCGTTGCAGTCAAGATTGATCGCCGCCTGGCACCGTTGCGTACCCAGCTGTTTAATGGCCAGCACGTGGAGATCATTACCGCCCCGAATGCAAAGCCGAACCCGGCCTGGCTGAACTTCGCCATCACGGCCAAGGCGCGATCCAACATTCGTCACTTCCTGAAGAACATGCAGCAGGATGAGGCAGAACAACTCGGCCTGCGCCTGCTCAACAAGGCTTTGTCGGTGTTTGACGTCAGCTTTGATGAAATCCCGCCGTCCCGTGTCAGTCACCTGTTAAGCCGATATGGCTTTGATACGCCGGCCCAGTTACTCGCTGATATCGGTCTCGGCGGGCGCATGGCGCAACTGGTTGCGCGCGCCCTGGTGCCGGAAGAAGAAGGCCGGCAAGAACCTCCCGCCGGTGAGCCGCATGCGCCACCCCTGGTGATCAGGGGTACGGAAGGCATGCTGGTCAACTATGCGAAGTGTTGTCACCCGATCCCCGGCGATCCGATTATGGGCTTTTTGAGTGCCGGCCGGGGCATTGTGATCCATACCAGCAATTGCAGTAACGTCGCTGATTTCCGCAAGCACCCGGAAAAATGGATCGATGTAGAGTGGGAGGAAGAGATCGAGGGCGATTTCCAGGTTGGCTTGCGCGTCGATGTTTCCAACCAGCGCGGGGTACTGGCAAGGATCGCGGCAGCGGTCGCTGACATGGGCGCGAATATCGAAAACGTGGCCATGGAAGAGCGCGAGGGTAAGTATGTGACCATGGCCTTTACGCTCAGCGTCAGGAACCGTCATCATCTGGCACAGATCATGCGTTACCTGCACAATAATAAACATGTTCTCAAGCTGGTTCGCAGCTAAATAACCAAGGGGAAAATAATGGCACGAGAGATTATTTCTACCGAGCAGGCACCACAGGCCATCGGTACTTATTCACAGGCGATCAAGGTCGATAACACCGTTTACCTGTCCGGTCAGATCCCGCTGGTACCGGCCACCATGGAACTGGTCGAGGGTGATATCGAAGCCCAGATCGTGCGTGTCTTTGAAAACCTGCAGGCAGTGGCCGTGGCCGCCGGTGGCGATTTTTCGAATGTCGTGAAACTGAATATCTTTCTCACTGACCTGACGCACTTCCCGGTGGTGAATGAAGTGATGGCGCGTTATTTCAACGAGCCTTACCCGGCACGTGCGGCGATTGGTGTCGCGGCACTGCCCAAAGGCGCCGAAGTGGAAATGGATGCCGTGCTGGTTATCGACTGAATGGCAAACTCCTTTTTGTATCCTGCATGAACAACGATCCGGCCAGCCTGCCCGTTACCTGCCTGAAGGGTGTCGGCCCCAAGGTGGCAGAGAAACTGGCCCGGCTGGGTTTGTATACTATTCAGGACATCCTCTTCCACCTGCCGTTGCGTTATGAAGACCGCACGCGGGTGGTGCCGATAGGCAGCCTGCGGCCGGGCGACTCGGCGGTTGTGCAGGGTGAGGTCCTGCTCACCGAGGTCAGGTTTGGCAAAAGGCGCAGCCTGTTATCACGCATCAGTGACGGCACCGGTTCGCTGACTATTCGCCTGTTTCATTTCAATGCCGCGCAAAAGGCCTCGCTCGAACGCGGTGCCACGTTGCGCTGTTACGGCGAGGTGCGTCGCGGGGCGTCGACACTGGAATTGATTCACCCGGAATACCGCGTCGTGCTTGCCGATGAGGCGACGACAGTGGAAAGCAGCCTGACCGCGGTTTACCCGACCACCGAGGGCGTGCACCAGCTAAAGCTGCGGGACCTGAGTGAACAGGCCATGTCGCATATTGCCAGCTTGCGTGAGTGGTTACCGGCCAGCCTGCTTGAATCGCTGGCCATGCCGACCCTGCGTGAGGCCCTGCGCATGCTGCACCGCCCCGCAGCGGATGTGCCCCTGAGCGGCCTGAGCGATGGCGGGCACCCGGCCCAGCAGCGCCTCGCCTTTGAAGAATTGCTCGCCCAGCACCTGAGCATGCGCCAGTTGCGGGAACGGATGCAGGCACACCAGGCCCCGGCGTTGCGCAACAGCGGCGAATTCAACAAGCGTTTTTTGCAGCAGCTACCCTTCGAATTAACCGCGGCCCAGCAACGCGTTGTCAAGGAATGTTTACGGGATCTATCCCGCGCGGTGCCCATGCAGCGACTTGTGCAGGGCGACGTGGGTTCGGGCAAGACGGCTGTCGCGGCCTGCGCGTTGTTGCATGCCGTCGAGTCCGGCTACCAGGTCGCCGTCATGGCGCCAACCGAGTTGCTGGCCGAACAGCACCACAGGAATTTTCGTGACTGGCTGGAACCGTTGGGCATCAAGGTTGCGTGGCTGACCGGTAGCCTGAAGGCGGCCGCAAGGCGGGAAGAAATGGCCGCCATCGGTGGCGGCGCGGCGCAGGTCGTGGTGGGGACGCATGCCCTGTTCCAGGACGATGTCGAGTTTGATCGGTTGGGACTGGTTGTGATTGATGAACAGCACCGTTTTGGTGTGCATCAGCGGCTGGCCTTGCGCGAGAAAGGTCGGCGCGAAGAGGGACATCCGCACCAGCTGATTATGACAGCGACACCCATCCCGCGAACCCTTGCCATGACCTTTTATGCCGATCTCGATTGTTCGGTGATTGATGAATTACCGCCGGGGCGCACGCCAGTGAGTACCGTGGTGATCCCCGACAGTCGCCGTGCGGATATTGTGCTCCGCGTCGAGCAGGCCTGTGCCAGTGGCCGGCAGGTCTACTGGGTCTGTACCCTGATCGAAGAATCCGAGACCCTGCAGTGCGAGGCGGCTGAAGATACCGCGCAGGCACTGGCGGCTGCCTTGCCAGGGCTTAATGTCGGCCTGGTGCACGGCCGTATGAAGGCCGCAGACAAGGAGGCAGGCATGCGCGCCTTCAAGGCCGGTGATATTGACCTGCTCGTTGCGACAACGGTCATCGAGGTCGGTGTTGATGTCCCCAATGCGAGCCTGATGGTGATCGAAAATGCGGAACGGCTGGGGTTGGCACAACTGCACCAGTTACGTGGCCGCGTCGGGCGCGGTGCGCACGAGAGCAACTGTGTCTTATTATACCGCGCACCGCTCGGCCAGCGCGCCCGTGATCGGCTGGCGGTGATGCGTGAGACCACGGATGGTTTCGAGATCGCACGCCATGACCTGGAACAGCGTGGCCCCGGCGAGGTCCTTGGTACCCGCCAGACCGGGCTGGCCATGTTGCGGATTGCGGACCTGGTGCGCGATCAGGCCCTGCTGCCGGCCGTGGAGCAGGCGGCCAACCTGCTCATGCAGGATTACCCCGGCCATGTGAGCCCGTTAGTACGCCGCTGGCTTGGCGAGGCAACCCGCTATGGCGAGGTGTGAGGCATAGGTGAACGACGGGCATCGTGTTAAGGTAAGCGCTTTTCGAATACGGCCCGTCTTTCTGTTATGCATCATCGTGAACCCGTCTGGCGCAGCTCGCGCCGCCTGCTACGTTGCCAGGTGCCGGCAGGTTGGTGGGAGTGGCTACTGGATCCCGCTTCGCTGACCCGGCGCCTGCAGCGCGCCTGCGAGGGGCGTTTCAGTGTCGAGGTCATTCGCCAGTGCTGGGACAAGCCCCTGCATAACGAGGCCCGGGCGATGGGCTTGCTGGCCAGCCGCCGGGCCTTGATTCGCGAGGTTTATTTGCACTGTGACGGCAAGCCCTGGGTGTTTGCCCGCACCGTGATCCCGCACACTACCCTGACCGGTCGCGAGCGACGCCTCATGCACCTGGGCGACAAGCCACTCGGTGCAGTACTGTTCGCCGAACCGCGCATGCAGCGTGGCGAGGTCGAGCTGGCCTGTATTCACCCCGGCCAGCGGCTGTTTCGGGCGGCAACACAGCGGCAAGAACAGAAACCGGCCGGGATCTGGGGCCGGCGTTCGGTATTCCGCCTCCATGACAAGCCTTTGCTGGTGAGCGAGATTTTTTTGCCCGGCATTCCGAAACATACCTGACGGGCCAGGTATCAACGTAAAAACTGGCACCCGCGCCGCCGCTTCGCGATAATGACCGCAATGCAAAATCCATTAAGAAGATTACAAGACCTCTATGCAGGGCGCGTGCCCGCACCGGTGCGCGATCGTTTACGGCAATATGTCTTGCTGATGCGACTGAACAAGCCGATCGGGACCTTCCTGCTGCTCTGGCCAACCCTGTGGGCCATGTGGATCGCGGCCGAGGGCAAGCCATCCCTGGCGGTGTTTATTGTCTTCACCCTCGGCGTGTTTGTGATGCGCGCTGCCGGGTGTGTCATTAATGATTTTGCCGATCGCAAGATAGACCCGCATGTGACGCGAACCAGGGCACGGCCACTGGCCCTCGGGCAGGTCAGCCCGCGCGAGGCCATCTGGCTTTTTATCGGCCTGTGCCTGATTGCCTTCGGGCTGGTTTTGTTCATGAACGCGCTGACCATCAAACTGGCATTTGTCGGCGTATTTTTAGCCTTTATCTACCCGTTCATGAAGCGTCACACCTATCTGCCGCAGGTTTTTCTCGGCCTGGCTTTCGGCTGGGCCGTGCCGATGGTCTTCGCGGCCCAGACCGGCGAGGTGCCGCAACTGGCATGGTTGCTGCTGACAGGCACGGTATTGTGGGCGACGGCGTATGACACGATGTATGCCATGGTTGATCGACCGGATGACCTGCGGATTGGCGTGAAATCAACGGCCGTCCTGTTCGGCGATGCTGACAGGCTGGTTATCGGCCTCATCCAGGCCCTGTTGATCCTGGTGCTGTTGCTGGTCGGGCGGCATACGGAATCAGGGCTGTTTTATTATCTCGGGGTGCTGGGCGCAGTGGGTCTCAGTATTTATCAGCAATATTTAATCCGTAATCGGCAACCTGCCGCCTGTTTCAAGGCATTTTTGAACAATAACTGGCTCGGCGCCGTGGTTTTTGCCGGTATTGTCATCGATTTTCGATGGGGCTGAAGAAGGCTGGCTGACAACCGCGAGCCGGACAGAATTGCGCTATATGATTGTATTGACAACATATAGTTACTGTGTGAATCTTATAAAATACATGAGTTTATAAAAGGCGTTAACAAAACCATGTTTTCAGGGAAATGCTGACTGTGGTGGGCCAGGGCCGGTGTTGAGGGGATAAAAAGGTCGAAAAATGGCCGGGTGAGGATAATACGCTGTTTGCGTTACTAAAACGAAAGGCACAGGACAGGGGGCTGACGGGGGTTAGTCTGGGCTCCGAAGGTATTGCTATCGCCCGCATCCGACGCGAAGAAGGGCAGACGCCGCAACTTGAAGCCTGCCGTTACCTGCCGCTCGAGGCCGGTGCTGACGCCGCCATGGTACTGGAAGGTCTGGTTTCTGAGCTGGGTATCGAGCATGGGCGCAGTGTCGTCGTCATGCAGCCTGACTCGCATTCGCTGTTACTCATCGAAGCCCCTGATGTGCAACCTGCCGAGCTCAAGGCGGCGGTACGCTGGCGTATCAAGGACCTGATTGATTTTCATATTGACGACGCTGTGATCGATGTCTTCGAGATCCCGGAACAGGGCGCGGCACCCGGCAAGGCCCGCCTCATGTATGCCGTGGCCGCCAGGGCATCGACCATTCACAGCCAGATCAAGGCGCTGGAAAAGACCTCGCTTGATCTCGAGATCATCGACATCCCCGAACTCGCTATTCGCAATATTGCCGCCTTGCTGGACGAGGATATACGCGGCACCGCTTTCCTGTATTTCGGGCAACGAGGTGGCGTGATCACCCTGACGCGTCAGGGTTCGCTCTACCTGTCCCGGAACATCGATGTTGGTTTGCAGCAAATGGTCACCGCGAACGGCAACGATGGCGAAATACATCCGCAGACCCAACAAGCCCTTGAACGCATTGCGCTGGAAGTGCAGCGTTCGCTTGATTATTACGAAAGCCATTTCTCACAACCGCCGATCAACAGCCTGGTACTGGCGCCTCTCGCCCGGGAAATCCCCGGGGTTATCCCTTACCTGTCCGCAAACCTGGGCATGGCGGTGAGTGTCCTCGATCTGAACAGCGTGCTCGAAACGAATGACAATATCGATTCAGCGACACAGGCACACTGTCTGACCGCCATCGGTGCGGCATTACGTCTGCAACAAAAGGTCCTGTAGCAGATGAGTGTTCAGCAGCAAATCAATCTCTACCAGCCGATGTTCCGCAAGCAGGAGAAGATCTTTTCGGCGCGCACCATGCTGCTCGTGTTTGCGATAACCATTGCCTTTTTCGCGGCGATTTACGGTTATGCGCGCTGGAATGTATATTCACTGGTCGCCGAATCTGCAAAGCTCACCCGACAGCATGACAATGAAATGAAGAGACTCGATGATCTCGCCCGCCGTTACCCCGTGAAACAGAAGAACCGGGAAACAGAGGCCGAACTGGCGAGTCTGCAGCAGGAACGCAAGACCAAGCAGTTTCTGATTAAAACCCTCTCCGGGCGCAGCATAGGTAACGATGAGGGCTTTTCCGGTTACTTCGAGGGTCTGGCCCGGCAGCGCCCCGACGGCATGTGGCTGCGGCGTTTTGAACTCGAACAGGGTGGTGAAGTCATCGGCATTCATGGCAGTTCATTGCAACCGGAACTGGTCCCGACCTTCCTGCAACGGCTGACGGCAGAGGCCGCCTTTGAGGACAACGGTTTTCAGATTTTCCGGATGCAGCGCGATGCCACGAATGCGGCCGTAGTAAACTTTAGCGTGCGCAGTGTTGCCGAAGGGGCGCAATAATGAAGGAAAAACTCCAGCAACTGGCGAACTGGATCGATGCACTCAGCATCCGGGAGCGCGGGTTTTTGCTGATAGCCCTGATTATTGCCATCTTCCTGGTCGGCAACCAGCTCTTGCTTGAACCGCTCGACAAGCAAGCCAGGCAACTTCAGGTCAAACTGAAAAAACAACAAAAAGACCTGGTGCGCGTGCGCGAGCAACAGCAACAGCTTGTGCAGCGTTCGGCAACAGACCCGGATGCCCAGAACCTGCAGCAGATTGCCGCCCTGAAAAAGGTCATGCAGGAACTGGATGCCCGGCTTCAGGGCATGACCGTTGATCTTATCGATCCACAGCAAATGGCGAAGGTTCTGGAAGAGGTGTTGACCCGTGACACCGACCTGCAGCTGGTGAGTGTGCAGTCCCTGCCGCCACTGGCACTGACCGACCCTGACGAGGCCGGGAAGAAGAAAGACGGCAAGGGCGCGGTGACGGGAGCTTATCAGCATGCACTGAAGATTGAATTCAAGGGCGGTTACCTGTCGACGCTGCGTTATATGCAGGAGCTGGAAAAATTATCGCACCGCTTTTACTGGGGCAGCGTCGATTTTGCCGTGGAAGATCATCCGCAGGCGCATGTGACGATCATTGTGAATACGCTGAGCTTGAATGAGGCCTGGATTGGTGTTTGATAACAAACTGAAGAAAACACTGCTGGCTGGCCTGGCACCGCTGTTACTTACGTGTTGCGCGGCAGTGTATGCTGCGCCCCTGGAGGACCCGACCCGGCCACCGGGCTTCATGGGCAAGGAAGGCGAGAGTAAAGCGGACCAGGCCCCTGTCTGGATAGTCACTTCGATTCTGATTTCAGGCGAACGCCGTATCGTTATCGTTAATGGTCAGGCCGCCAGCGAGGGTGACATGGTCGGTGATGCAAAAGTAGTCAGTATTTCAGCAACCGCGGTGACGCTGCGGGACAGCCTTGGGGCATTCAGTGTGAAGTTATTGCCGACGCAGATAAAGTCAGCACGAGACAAGTAATACAAGAAGCAAAAAGAACAGGAAAATAAAGATTATGCAGACACCACAACTTACAGAGACAGCAGCGAAGCGAGGGCCATCCTGGTGCATGTTGATTGGCGTGGTGAGCTCATTAACGGTTATCTTGTCAGGCTGTGCGAGCAAGGAGCCCCAACAAGCTACGGCCATTGACAGTATTCATGAGACCCTGCGGGAAGGTATCGCCAGTGCCGAGCAGCGCAGTCAACAGACACCACAGGCGGTCACTGATGCGCTGGTGCCGACAATAAACATTAACGTCCCCGGTAAGATCGCGGCGCCGGAGTCACGTTTTGACATCGCGGTAAAAGAGGCCGAGGCACAGGCTTTCTTTATGGGTCTGGTCGAGGGCACTGCCTACAACATGGTGGTGCATCCGGAGGTTACCGGCAAGATATCGCTGACCTTGAAGGATGTCACCATTCCGGAAGTGATGGCGGTGTTGCGTGATGTGCATGGATATGAATATCGCGACAAGGGTAATGTCTACCAGGTGTTACCGCGGCGCCTGCGATCAAGGATTTTCCAGGTCAGTTACCTGAATGTGACGCGACGCGGCAAGTCGCAGACCCGCGTTAGCTCGGGACAGGTTTCGCAGCCGAGTGCAGAAAGTTCCACCTCGGGGTCAGGCATTACCAGCAATGCGGATAGCGTGGTCACGGATTCATCGGAGTTATCGGAATTATCCGGTAGCCAGGTCGAGACCAATTCCGATGCCGATTTCTGGAGCGAATTAAAGACCTCGCTGGCCACCATTGTCGGTAACGGCGGCGGGCGCAGTGTCGTTATCAACCCGCAATCGGGGGTGGTCGTGGTGCGCGGCATGCCTGCCGAGTTGCGTGATGTGGCCAGTTTTTTGAAGACCACCCAGAGCGCGGTAGAACGCCAGGTTATCCTTGAAGCGAAGATCGTCGAGGTTGAACTCAACGATGGTTTCCGCTCCGGCATCAACTGGGCGGCGCTTGGCGAGCCCGGCCGTGGCAAGACGATTATCGGCGGCCAGACCGGCGGCGGCAGCCTGTTCAGCAATGACACGAGTGAAATCCAGGGGCAGACCGGGGTCCTTAACCCGCAAAACCTGAATCAAGTCGAGAATACCCTGACTTCGGCATTTGGCGGGGTCTTCTCGCTGGCCCTGAACCTGAATGACTTCACTGCCTTCATTGAATTGCTCGAGACCCAGGGTAATGTCCAGGTGCTTTCCAGTCCCCGCGTCTCGACGGTGAATAACCAGAAGGCCGTGATCAAGGTGGGTACGGATGAGTTTTTTGTCACCGATGTCTCCAGCACCACGGTTACCGGCACCACCACTACCAGTACACCCTCGGTGACGTTGACGCCGTTCTTCTCGGGTATTGCGCTGGATGTGATTCCGCAGATCGATGAAGACAACAACGTTATCCTGCATATCCATCCCACCGTCAGTGAAGTAGAACAGCAAACCAAGGTGATCACGGTGGCGGGCCAGCAACAGTCCCTGCCCCTGGCGCAGAGTAGCGTGCGCGAATCGGACAGTATTGTGCGGGCGCGCAGTAACCAGATCATCGTGATTGGCGGCCTGATGCAGAACGCCACCCGCGAGGATGTTGGCTCGACACCGCTGCTCGGTGACATCCCCATCGTTGGTTCATTGTTCCGGCACACGCGGCAAAGTTCACGCAAGAGCGAGCTGGTGATTCTGTTACGCCCGATTGTGGTGGATTCTGATGTGGCATGGAAGGAGAGTCTGCAGCAATCCTCGCAACGTTTCCGCAATCTGGATCAGGGCTTTCACTATGGTGGCAAGTCGGAAGTATTTGGTTCCGAGGCAGAGTGAAACCTGCCCATGGCAGTTGTGACGGGGTAAGGTATGTACCTTGAGCATTTTTCACTGCGTGAATTACCTTTCTCAATAACCCCGGATACCAGTTTCTTTTTCAATTACTCTGGCCACCAGCAGGCGATGAATGTCTTGCTGGTGGCGTTGCGTAGCGGTGAAGGCTTTATCAAGATCACCGGCGAAGTCGGTACCGGCAAGACTCTCTTGTGCCGTCGCCTGTTGAACCTGCTCGGTGCTGACAAGGAATTTGTCACTGCTTATATCCCCAACCCGTTGCTGACCCCTACCGCGCTAAGCCTGGCACTGGCTGAAGAACTGGGGATAGAGTGCCCGCGCAACCTGGGGCAACACCGCGTTCTGAAGTTGATCACAGATAAACTCATTGCCCTGAATGCCGAGGGCAAACATGTGGTGTTGCTGATTGATGAGGCGCAGGCCATGCCCGCGCAATCAATGGAGGCCCTGCGCCTGCTAACCAACCTCGAAACCGAGAAGTACAAACTGTTGCAAATCGTGTTGTTCGGTCAGCCCGAACTCGACCTTATCCTCGCGAAACCGTCAATTCGACAACTGCGGCAACGCATTGCCTTTAGCTATAATTTGCCCTTTATGGATCGTGAAGCGGTGCGGACCTACCTGGCGCATCGGCTGGTTGTTGCCGGCTACAGTGGTCAGTCGATGTTCTCCGACAAGGCCATCGACAGCCTGTATCGTGCCAGCAGGGGTGTGCCCAGGTTGATCAATATTCTCGCCCACAAAACATTAATGGCCGCCTATGGACAGGGGGCGAAGGCAGTCCGGCAGCAACACGTTTCAGCAGCCATTGCAGACACCGAGGACGTGGACGAACAGCACGCGGGTCGGCGAAATCGTATTATCTATGCCTTTGTCGGGCTTGCTGTACTTGTTATCGGCATGGCCGGTTTTTTATATTTGAGGGTGGCGCAATGAGCGTGATAAACCAGATGCTCAAAGACCTTGAGCAGCGAAGGGCGCGGGACTTTGATGGTGAGCGGGGAATGCTGGGTGATCTGGCGGCAGGCAGTTCGCATGCAGCCGGGGCTCGCAGTCTGAAACTCGTCATGGCGCTGCTGCTTGTCGTGCTGGTACTCCTTGCATGGTTATTATGGGAGCGTTTTAGCCCGGTTCCCCTGCGGGTAGCCAGCGTGGCCGCACAGGCCTCGCCAGATAAGTCAGTGTTGACTACAGCTACAGCACCGGCAGCGGTGCCAGTCGAAGTGGTTTCACAGGCAGAGTCAGCGGCCGTCAAAAGCGAATCAACCGTCGCCGGGGCCGTGCCGGAAACCCCTGCCGCCGAAGTCGCTACGGCGAATAAACATATGCAGGAAATCGTTACTGCCGATCTGCTGCCGGAGGCCGAGGCAGTCGCCCGCATTGAACGGATTACGCCAGTCGATTTTGTGGCAAACGGCAAGCGCACGGCGATGCGTATTTATGGCGAAGGTTTTGTGCCCCCCTTTGATGTATTGCTCGAATGGTCAGGCGGGCGGGGGTTCAAGGTGCTGGATGACCGCCAGCTTGCATCCGTTAATGAGCATGAACTGCTTCTGTACTTTAATCCGGGTACCCAGGCCGATGACTGGGCCGTGCGTATCGAGCGCAGTGGTGGAGCCAGTTCGCAACGCTTTGCCTTTAAGGTGAAAACCCCTGACAGAAAAACACGCGAGACCGCAGTTCCTGTAAAGGTAGCGCCACAGCCCACTGTTAAGCTGTCCAGGACCCGCCGCGAGGCGACGCCGGCAGAGCAGGCTGCCGGCCTGTTTGCCACGGCGTCAGACAAGGTAAAGGCCGGGCAGGCGGCTGAGGCGGTAAAGCTCTTGCACGAGGTTCTCGTGCATGATGCCGGACATAGCAGCGCCCGGGAATTACTGGCAAGCCTGTTATTTCATAATCAGCAATATGCCGAGGCCGCCGCCGTGCTGGCGACAGGCGTGGAGCAACAACCCGGACATATTCCGTTTCGCTTGCTACTTGCCCGCGTACGCATGGAACAGGGGCGTGATACCGATGCGATTGCCGTGCTTGAGGGACAAAAGCCTCTTGCCCGCAACCACAGTGACTACTATGCCTTGCTGGCAGCACTTTACCAGCGGGTTGCACGACCCGCTGATGCCGCCATGGTTTACCGGGGACTGGTAGAGGTCTTTCCCGGTCGCGCAGTCTGGTGGATGGGGCTGGGGATCTCCCTGCAGGCACTGGATAAATCTGCTGAAGCGCTTCTCGCCTACCAGCAGGCACTCAGGGGCAAGGGGCTGCAATCCGAATTGAAAAAATTTGTGCAGCAACGCATTCGTTTACTCGGCGGTCAGGCCGCCATCACCGACTAGGCGTACGCGGTTGCGGCCGGCTTTTTTTGCTTCATAGAGCGCCTTATCGGCCCTGGCCACCAGTTGATCCGCCTGCTGCTCGATGTCCATGGCTGGGTCTTGCTGAGGGATAAGGGACGCGACACCAATCGAGACGGTGATCGGAATCTCTTCATGATTGACCCCGGTTAGCGGCGTGGCATAAATCGTCAGGCGCAGGCGTTCGGCAATCTCTTCAGCGGCCTCCATGTCGGTATTGCACAACAGGATGGCAAACTCCTCACCGCCGTAACGTGCCAGAATATCGGAGCGACGCATCTGCTCATTCAGTAAGGCGGCCGTATTTCGCAGCACTTTGTCACCGCTCTGATGGCCGTGACTATCATTAATCTTTTTAAAATAGTCGATGTCGATGAACAGGCATGCCAGCGCCTGGCGATGTCGCCGTGCACGCTCAATTTCCTCACAGATTCGCTGGTCAAAAAAACGACGGTTATTAATGGCAGTGAGGGCATCGGTCAGGCCGGTATGCTTCAGGCGTTCGACATTCAGGGTGTTTTCCAGGCAGATAGAGATAATTGCGGTAAGCCTTTCCAGCAGGTCGGTGCCACTGCCGTTAACAAAACGACGACTGTCCCTGCTGCCCAGATTCAGGCAGCCAATAAGCCGGCCTTGCCGCACCAGGGGCAACAGGGCAACACTGCACAGTTCTGTCTGCACGATATTAAACAAGTGTGCGTGCTGCCTGGCATCGAAGGCGCCAAGCCGCGGAAACAGGCTGGTAGAGTCTGCTGATGCGGCATCACCGTCGGACTTGAAGATCAGGTCCGGGTGTCTGGCAAGTTCGAAAGGTTCGTCTTCAAGAAAGCGGCGGATTTCGTAGTTTGGATCGAGCAGTACAAGGCTTACCGCATCGAGGCCAAAGTCTTCGCGATAGCGATACAGCAACATCTGCACAAGCTCCGATAACGACTCGGCACCCAGCAGTAATAACTCCAGCGCTTGCAGTCGCTGAAGCTTGTCCTCATTGCGTCGCGCCTCGTCTACCAGTAGCCGAAGCTGGCGTTGCAGGCCGCGACTGTTATAGTTGCCATCGTCCATTTTTAGCCTGTTATATAGCGGCATAAGCCCAGCTTAGACAAAGCCACAGCGGGGTTACGCAAAGTGCGTCACATTATGCGAAATCCTGACATGAATACCAACGTTTTCTTGTTTCACCATTCGAGGGTTGCCCGGCAACAACTCCACACCGAGATCGTCTCGACACCAGCCTGCTGGAGTGCCCTCGCCAGGGCATTGGCGGTTTGCCCACTGGTCATCACGTCATCAATGATGGCCACATGTCGCCAGCCGGGTTGCCTGTCCACGCGGAAGGCACGCCGGACATTGGCCTGCCTTCTGGCCAGCGGCAGGTCAGCCTGCCCATGCGTGTAGCGAACCCGTTGGCAATGCCGGGTATCAATGTCGATATCGAGTTGCCGGGCGATGGGGCGCGCCAGTTCCAGGGCCTGGTTGAAACCGCGTTCACGCAACCGCCTGCGGTGCAGGGGAACCGGGATAATACAATCGGGTGGCTGTGACAACTGGCCGATATGTTCGGCCATGAGCGTCCCGAGCAGGCGGGCGTAACGGAGTTGTCCATGGAATTTCAGATCCTGGATCAGGCGGTCGAGTGGCGGTTCATAGCGAAACAACGCGAGACTGTTTGCAAACACAGGAGGGGCTTGCTGACACTGGCCACAAAGCAGGCCGCCGGTGGCGGGCAGCGGGTTGGCACACCGCGGACAGGTGGATGACAGCCAGGGCAGGGCCTCGTAACAGGCGGAACAGAGATCGGTTTGGCCCGAAACCTGGAGCGACCCGCAAAGCTGGCAACTGGAAGTCAGTGACCAGGATAGTATATTATTTAACCAATTGTTCACCATGGGCATCCTTTCCCGTTGACAGGCGGCCTGTGCAGGCTACCATGCAGGCATTCTATACCTGATTGGTTGCCGGTGGGTAACCTGCCTGAACGGAGAGTTCGCATGTCTGCTACACCAGAAAGTCTTACCAGCCAAAGCCCGGCTGCGGTGGTACTTCGCCATGATTGGCGCCAGGGTGAAATCGAGGCACTGTTTGCCCTGCCATTTAATGACCTGCTGTTTCGTGCCCACACTGTGCACCGTGAAAACTTTGCCCCGAATACCGTGCAGATCAGTACCCTGCTGAGTATCAAGACCGGTGCCTGTCCGGAAGACTGTGCCTATTGTCCGCAGAGCGCGCACTACAACACGGGCCTGGAAAAGGAGCGCCTGCTGGATACGCAAACCGTGCTGGCCGCCGCCGAAGAGGCGCAACGTAGTGGTGCAACACGCTTTTGTATGGGGGCCGCCTGGCGCAAATTGCATGACCGCGATGTGCCGGCAATGAGCGAGATCATCGCTGGCGTCAAGGCCATGGGGCTGGAGACATGCATGACCCTCGGCATGCTGACCGGGAACCAGGCGCAGAGTCTGCGCGAGGCGGGGCTCGATTATTACAATCACAATCTTGATACCTCGCGTGAATATTACGACGAGATCATCAGCACGCGAACCTATGAGGACCGCCTGGAAACCCTGCGGCATGTCCGCGCGACCGGCATGAGTGTCTGCAGTGGCGGCATCATCGGTATGGGAGAGGGACGTGCTGACCGTGCCGGCCTGTTAATGGAGCTCGCCAACCAGCCGGAGCACCCCGAGAGTGTGCCAATCAATTTGCTGGTGCAGGTTGAGGGTACGCCATTGAACGGTGTCGAAGAACTCGATCCCTTTGAATTTGTGCGCATGATTGCGGTGGCAAGAATCATCATGCCGCAATCACAGGTACGTCTGTCCGCCGGACGTGAAAACATGAGTGATGAATTGCAGGCAATGTGCTTCTTTGCCGGTGCCAATTCGGTTTTCTATGGCGAAAAATTATTGACGACAGACAATCCCGAGGCAGATCACGATCGTGACCTGTTTGCCCGCCTGGGGATCACGGCAGGCGATCCTGCACCCTGCGCAGACTAAGCCGCCAGCATAAATGTTTGATCTTGAAAGCCGGCTGCTACAGCAACGCGAAAGCGATTTGTATCGTTCGCGGCGCATTGCCGAGAGCGGCAGCGACGTGCGCATGCGTATCGACGGTAAAGACTGCCTGGTATTTTGCAGTAATGATTATCTGGGTCTGGCCTCGCATCCGGATGTGAAAGCAGCCTTTATCAGCGCAGCCAATGAACATGGCGTCGGCAGTGGCGCCGCGCATCTCGTTACCGGTCATCACCGCGCCCATCATGCCCTTGAGGAAGAACTGGCCGATTTTACCGGTCGTGAGCGGACACTGTTATTCTCCACCGGTTACATGGCCAACCTGGCGGCGGTGACTGCGCTGACCGACCGCCATGATGAAGTCTTTGGTGACAAGCTCAATCACGCCTCGTTAATCGATGCCGCCCGACTCAGTGAGGCCAGACATATACGCTATAAACATGCCGATGATTCAGCCCTTGAGCAGCGTCTGGCTACGAGCTCTGCAAAAGACAAGCTGGTAATTACCGATGGCGTCTTCAGCATGGATGGCGATATCGCACCCTTGCCGGCGCTTTCCGCCGCCTGTCGCCGCCATAATGCCTGGTTGATGGTCGATGACGCGCATGGGCTGGGCGTACTGGGCAGGCATGGTGCGGGGGTGCTCGAACACTTTGCAATGCATAACAACGATGCGGCAGTAATGGTCGGTACACTCGGCAAGGCCTTTGGCACCTTCGGTGCATTTGTCGCCGGCAGCGAGTCCCTGATTGAAACCCTGATTCAGAAGGCGCGTCCCTATATTTACACCACCGCCCTGCCGGTTGCCGTTGCTGAGGCCACCCACGCAAGCCTGAAGATCATTCAAACGGACAGCGGTCGGCGCGAGCACCTGCACGAACTTATCAAGTATTTCTGCCAGGGGGCGGCACAACTCGGTCTGCCGCTTATGCCGTCGGCGACCGCGATCCAGCCGCTGCTGGTTGGCGAGGCCGTGCGCGCCGTGGCCATGAGCGAGAACCTGCTGAAGCAGGGCATCCTGGTCTCGGCAATACGACCACCAACCGTCCCGGATGGCAGTTCACGTTTGCGCATCACGTTAACGGCTGCGCATACACGCAAAGATGTTGAACGCCTGTTGACCACACTGGAGGTGCTGGTGTGAAACTGTATAGCGAAACAAGCGGTGAGGGCCCCGAGTTGATACTGCTGCACGGCTGGGGCGCGCACAGCGGTGTCTGGACAGGTCTGCGCGAGTTGTTGAGCGCAAGCTTCCGGGTTACCTGTATCGATCTCCCCGGCCACGGCCATAGTCCCTACACGGCAAGTGCGATGGTATCCCTGCCCGTCCTGGCGGAGGCGGTACTGGCAATAGCGCCGCCGCGGGCAAGCTGGCTGGGCTGGTCGCTGGGCGGACTGGTGGCCCAGCAGGTCGCCCTGCTCGAACCGGGCCGGGTAGAGAGAATGATCCTGCTCGGTTCGACCCCGAGCTTTATCCGTCGCGAGGACTGGGCTTGCGCTGTGGAAGCAGGCGTTTTTGAAAAGTTTAATGAGGACCTGTTGAATGATCCGCAGGCCACACTGTTGCGTTTTATTGCCCTGCAGACCCGCGGCAGCAAACAGGCCGGTGACGATGCGCGGTTACTCAGGCGTATGCTGCTGGAACCGTCTCCGGACAGCGGGGCCTTGCAGGCCGGGCTCCAGTTGTTACGGCAAGTTGATCTCCGCGAGCAGGCGCGGAAAAACCATGCCTCCACATTATTGCTGACGGGCACGCGTGACACGCTCGTGCCGAAACAGGCCCTGTCGGCAATGGCGGCCCTGTTTCCCAATGCCGGGTTGGCGCTTATCGACAGGGCCGGGCACGCCCCGTTTTTGTCGCACCGGGATGAGACATACAAAGTGATTCACCGATTTATGACTGACACGGCAACGGTATCTGAACATGCTTGATCGAGCCGCCATCCGCCGTTCCTTTGCCGCGGCCGCAGACCAGTACGATGCCTTTGCCTTTTTACAGCGCGAAGTCGGCACACGCATGCTTGAACGCCTCGATTATATTCTTGCCGAACCAAAGGTGATCCTTGATCTGGGGGCAGGTACCGGCGAACACACTGCAGCTCTGGCAAAACGTTATCCGCGTGCCCTTACTTATGGCCTGGACCTGGCAGAACCCATGCTGAAAAAAATGCGCAAGCGATCCAGCTGGCGCCGGCCCTTGCGCCCGGTCTGTGCGGACCTGCAGGCCCTGCCGTTTGCCGATAACAGTGTTGATCTGATTTTCTCCAGTCTCGCCATGCAGTGGTGCGAGGAACTCGAGAAGGCATTTACAGAGTTTCGCCGTGTCCTGCGTCCGGGCGGGTTTATCCTGTTTTCCACCTTTGGGCCGGACACACTCACCGAACTCCGGCAGAGCTGGGCGGCGGTGGATACGAAGGAACATGTGCATAACTTTATTGACATGCATATTGTTGGTGATGCCATGCTCCAGGCGGGTCTGGCCGAGCCGGTCATGGACGTTGAGAATCTGACCCTGACCTACAATAAGGTACATGACCTGATGCGC
This sequence comes from Sulfuriflexus sp., assembly GCF_032250955.1. Classification (NCBI taxonomy): domain Bacteria; kingdom Pseudomonadati; phylum Pseudomonadota; class Gammaproteobacteria; order Chromatiales; family Granulosicoccaceae; genus Sulfuriflexus; species Sulfuriflexus sp. The sequence goes on from NZ_JAVVES010000011.1 coordinate 24,909, forward strand.
GAACTAAAAGGTATTGGTGCGCATAATGTGGCCCACGACCGGCCACGCGGGCTTACCGGTCGTCAGCGTCTGCAGGCTTTTGAACAGGCCTATGAAAAGTTTCGTTGTGATGGCGTGTTACCCGCCAGCTACGAGGTGGTCTACGGGCATGCCTGGGCACCGGTGGATGAGCAAACGGTGTCAGTCAGTATCGAGAGTCTGAAACGAACCTGATCATGCGTGGTTATTTCGTTACAGGCACGGATACCGATGTAGGCAAAACCTGGGTCACGGCTGGGCTGTTGCATGCACTCAATGCCCGGGGTCAGCGTACACTCGCGATGAAACCGGTTGCCAGTGGCTGTGACATGCTAGATAAGCAATTGCGCAATGCCGATGCGCTTTGCCTGATGCAGCACATGAGCGAGCCGGCTGATTATGACGAGGTAAATCCTTATGCCTTTATACCGGCCGTTGCTCCGCACATCGCGGCCGCGCAGGCCAATCAGGTCATTGAGCTGGAGAACATTCTGCAAGCCGCGAAGCAGCTGGCAAATCGTGCCGATATACTGCTTGTGGAGGGCGTAGGCGGCTGGCAGGTACCGTTGAACAAGATGCAGACAGTTGCTGACCTTGCCGTGGGACTACAGTTACCGGTGATCATGGTGGTGGCGATCAAGCTGGGCTGCCTGAACCATGCCTTGTTAACAGCAGAAAATATCAAGGCACGGGGCTTACCGCTGGCGGGCTGGGTCGCGAACATGTGTGACGGTTCTGATCCGGTAACAAAAGAGAATATTACGGCACTTCAAAAACGCCTGGCGTGTCCGCTGCTTGCAGAGATCCCCTGCCTGGAAGCCTTTGATGTCAACACGATAGCCGCGCATATCATCCCCGACCAATTAACCATGATGCCGTCATGGTGATAACCCTTCACTTAACGCGTGAATATGGTAATCTTAAGCCTAGCCAGAATCGTAATATAGCAAGCAAATTATTATATAAGTACTTGCTAATATGAAAAATTATGATGAGCGCCACGAAATGTTTAATTGCGGACGGTAGGGGCATGGTTTAGCATGCCATAGCTCATTAAGAGGGAAGAAACCGACAGTAAGGGGTGCCCCGGCTGATGGTAGCGAGAGAAGAAGACCACGATTCGCATACCTGTCAGTTTGTTATTCGACCGAATTCTTCTCTTGGCTGGCGTTCGACAGTGTGGCTGTTGTTGGGAATTGCAACACTGTCTGGTTGTATCGCTACGGGTTTCGCCCTTCTCGGCGCATGGATGATTCTCCCGTTTGCAGGATTGGAAGTCGTTGTGCTGTGCATCGCTCTATATATATGCGCGCAACGTAATAGCCGCTGTGAAGTGATAGCGGTTGGCAGGGAGAGTGTCACGGTAATGCGTGGACGCAAGGAACCGGAAGAGGGTCATGAATTCCTGCGTGCATGGGTGCGGATCGTACACGAGCAGCCAGCTCATCACTGGTATCCCAGTCGCTTGCTGATTCGTTCGCACGGCCGGGCGGTGGAGGTAGGAGGCTGCCTTACCGAGGAGGAGCGCAAGCAATTAGCCTGTCAGCTAGAACAGGCAATTGCCTGATGCTGAAGAAACCACGAGATTCTATAAAGTAATTATTACAAAGAGAGAGTGGAGCATGTCCGTAAGTAAATTGAAAAAGGGGGTCTTCGGGCTCGCCGGTACGGCCTTACTCATGACATCGAGTCATGCCCTGGCTGACAAGGTCCTGAATATGCGTCAGGGTGTCACCGAGGTAAGTAAGGATATCTATAGTCTGCATATGATTGTTCTCTGGATTTGCGTCATTATCGGTATTGGCGTGTTCGGTGCAATGATTTATTCAATGATCAAGCACCGTAAATCCCAGGGGGCGGTTGCCGCAACCTTCCATGAAAATCACAAACTGGAGATTCTCTGGACCGTGATTCCGTTTGTTGTCCTGATTGGCCTGGCCATTCCGGCTACCAAGTCACTGTTGCATCTCGAGGACACCAGCGATGCGGATTTGACTGTCAAGGTGACAGGCTACCAGTGGAAGTGGAACTATGAATACATTGACGGACCTGCCCAGGGTGTAAATTTCTTCAGTAATCTGAACTCAACGCATAACGAGGTTCGTCAGCTGGATTCAGGTAAAAACCCTGTAGAAATTGACAACTACCTGCTCGATGTTGATAACCGCCTGGTACTACCAGTAGGCAAGAAGGTACGTTTCCTGGTGACCTCCAATGACGTGATTCACTCCTGGTGGGTGCCCGACTTCGCAGTGAAGAAGGATGCGATTCCCGGTTACATCAATGAGATCTGGGCACGCGCTGACGAAGAAGGCACTTACCGCGGTCAGTGTGCCGAGTTGTGTGGCAAGGACCATGGCTTTATGCCAATCGTGGTTGATGTCGTTTCCGAGGATGAGTACACCAAGTGGACATCTGCACAAAAAGCAGCAGCTGCTGCTGAAGCTGCCGCCGCTGCCAGTACCAGGGACTGGAGCAAGGCCGAGCTGATGGCCAGGGGTGAGAAGGTTTACAACACCAACTGTGCAGCCTGTCACCAGGCAAACGGTGAAGGTCTTGGCCCGTTCCCGGCACTTAAGGGTAGCGCAATTGCGACAGGACCAGCCGCGGGTCACATAGGTATCGTTCTCAACGGCAAGAATGCGATGCCGCCATTCGCTGCCCAGATGAATGACCTTGATCTGGCCGCCGTCATCACCTATGAGCGTAATGCCTGGGGCAACGATGCCGGTATCGTCCAACCTAAAGACGTTAAGGCTGCCCGCTAAGGCGTGCCTGGAGGAAAATAAAAATGTCTACAGATACAGCACATGCAGAACACCACGGCGCGCCCAGCGGTCTAAGTCGTTGGTTGTTTACTACGAACCATAAGGATATTGGTACCCTTTATCTCTGGTTCAGTTTCACCATGCTACTTATCGGTGGCTCTATGGCAATGGTAATTCGCCTTGAGCTGTTCGAGCCGGGCTTGCAATGGGTGGATCCGAACTTTTTTAACACCATGACAACCATGCATGGTCTTATTATGGTATTTGGTGCCATTATGCCTGCCTTCGTCGGCCTGGCGAACTGGCTCATCCCGATGATGATCGGCGCTCCGGATATGGCCCTGCCACGTATGAATAACTGGAGTTTCTGGATCCTGCCGTTTGCCGGCATAATGCTGGTTTCTACCCTGTTCATGGAAGGCGGTGGCCCCAACTTCGGCTGGACATTCTACGCACCACTGTCAACGACTTATGGTCCACCGAGCACAGACTTTTTCATCTTTGCTGTGCACATGCTGGGCTTCTCTTCCATCATGGGTTCCATTAACATCATTGCGACCGTCCTCAACATGCGTGCCCCTGGCATGACCCTGATGAAGATGCCCATGTTTGTCTGGACCTGGTTGATTACAGCCTTCTTGCTGATTGCGGTGATGCCGGTGCTCGCCGGTGCTGTCACCATGATGTTGACCGACCGTAACTTCGGGACATCATTCTTTGATGCCTCGGGCGGTGGGGATCCGGTTCTGTTCCAGCACGTATTCTGGTTCTTCGGTCATCCAGAGGTGTACATCATGATCTTGCCGGCCTTCGGGATTATATCGCACATCATCCCGACGTTTGCGCGCAAGAAACTGTTTGGCTACAGCTCAATGGTCTATGCAACAGCTTCGATTGCCTTCCTGTCATTCATCGTCTGGGCTCATCATATGATGACTGTCGGTATGCCGGTAGCGGGTGAATTGTTCTTCATGTATGCCACGGTGCTGATTGCGGTACCAACAGGTGTGAAGGTTTTCAACTGGGTTGCCACCATGTGGAAGGGCTCTATGACATTTGAAACGCCCATGCAATGGGCACTTGCCTTTGTCATTCTGTTCACAATCGGCGGCTTCTCCGGCCTGATGCTAGGTGTTGCCCCGATTGACTTCCAGTACCATGATACCTACTTCGTTGTAGCGCATTTCCACTACGTTCTGGTAACCGGTGCCCTGTTCTCCATTATCGCTGCTGTATACTTCTGGCTGCCAAAGTGGACAGGTCATATGTACAGCCGGAGCCTGGCTAACTGGCACTTCTGGATGTCGATGATTTTCGTTAACCTGACATTCTTCCCGCAGCACTTCCTGGGTCTGGCCGGCATGCCGCGCCGTATCCCGGATTACAACGTCGCCTTTGCTGACTTCAACCAGTGGTCAAGTATTGGCGCGTTCGGCTTCGGTCTTGCACAGTTGCTGTTCCTGGTACTTGTCATTAAATGTATCAAGGGTGGCGAAAAGGCGACCAGTCAGGTTTGGGAAAGTGCTGAAGGCCTTGAGTGGACAGTGGATTCACCTGCTCCATATCATACCTTCGCTACTGCCCCGGAGATTAAGTAAGGTATAAATTCCCGGTGGCCATACGGCCGCCGGGATTATCTTTACGAAAGGTTCTAATGATGGAAAACGTGAAACGAAAAAAATGGCCACTGGTTGCCGTCCTGATTGGGCTAGCAGCTGCTTTTTACATAGGCTTTTTCTTTCTGGTCATAAATAGATGAATGATGATCAGGCTTATCGCAACAAAAGGCTTATGCGCAAGCTGGCCCTGGTTGCGGTAGGCATGGTTGGATTCAGCTATGCACTCGTTCCACTTTATGACCTGGTGTGTGACATCACTGGCATTGGCGGGAAGTCAGGCCGAATAGAGAAAGAACAGGCATTGGCACAGCGACCTGATAATACGCGTGAAATTACGATTCAGTTTGATGCTAATGTGAATGCCAACCTACCCTGGGAATTCAAGCCATTGACGAGGATCGTCAAGGTACATCCGGGAGAAGTTGCCCAGGTTGCGTATTACGCGAAAAATATGAGCACTGAAAAGATAACGGGGCAGGCAGTACCCAGCGTTGCCCCTTTCAGGGCCTCAAAGTATTTCAATAAAACGGAATGCTTTTGTTTTTCGCAACAGACCTTTGGGCCGGGAGAAGGGCGCGAAATGCCACTGCGGTTTATCGTAGACCCGGATTTACCAAAGGATGTACGAACCATAACGTTGTCATATACGTTTTTTAATACACAGCAGGGCGGGGTGAAGGAGGACTCTGGCAAGCACGCCGGAGTGACTGCACTGCAAAAAGAAGAGCTGACCTTGAGTACGGCTAACATAATGACAAGCGCCTTGAATTGAGCTGGCCTGGCGTAACAGTTTTGCGATATTAGAAAGACTATAAAGAGGAAAACAAGATGTCTAATGCAAGCGGTGGATACTACTTACCGGAACCGAGCAAGTGGCCAGTTATCGGCTCAATCGGTTTGTTTCTAACACTGTTCGGTTTTGCCTCGGCGCTACCGCACGGTGAAGGCGCAGTTGGCGATCTGACCATGATGTACATCGGCATGGCCGTCCTGATTTTCATGCTGTTCGGCTGGTTTGGACAGGTGATCAGGGAAAGCGAGTCAGGTGCCTACGATGCCCAGGTCGATCGTTCCTTCCGTATGGGCATGATGTGGTTCATCTTCTCTGAAATCATGTTCTTCGCGGCCTTTTTCGGTGCGCTGTTCTATGTCAGAACACTGGCCCTGCCGTGGCTGGGTGGTGCGGACAATAATGCCGCCACGAATGAATTTCTCTGGAACGGCTTCCAGCCGAACTGGCCATTGAATGCCATGCCGGACCCGGAAAGCTTTAGCCAGTATAAGGAAACTATCGGTGCATGGGGGATTCCTGCCCTGAATACCGCTATCTTGCTGACTTCAGGTATCACTGTAACATTGGCGCATTGGGCACTGAAGAAGGCTAACCGCGGTGCACTGGTATTCTGGCTGCTGGCCACGGTGGTGCTGGGTTTCGTCTTCGTTGGCTTCCAGGCCACGGAGTATGTCCATGCCTACACCGAACTGAACCTGAAACTGTCATCCGGTATTTATGGGTCGACGTTCTTTATGCTGACCGGTTTCCACGGCCTGCACGTGACTATCGGTGCTATTATGCTGACCGTGATGCTATTCCGCGCTATGAAGGGACATTTTACGGCTGACAACCACTTTGCCTTTGAGGCTGCGGCCTGGTACTGGCATTTTGTTGACGTGGTCTGGCTTGGCCTGTTTATCTTTGTCTACTGGCTGTAAGCGCCTCAGACATCGACAAAAAAGGCGCTGCCTGTGGCAGCGCCTTTTTTATTTATGGCGTATAGAAATAAATAATTAGAAAGGCGTGCTGTTAGGCTCGATAATACCCAGTGCAGCCATACCGTACAGAAGGGCAACAAGGACAATCGAGGTACCAATTCTGAAGGTAAGGGCGCGGACAACACGTGTACCCTGCCCCTGATCGGTGACCATAAAGCGCAGCGCACTACCCAGCATAAACAGGATGCCAAGCAAGATCACAATGACAAAGATTTTCGCTATCATGGTATTTTCCAGGCTATAAACGGCTTTTAGTATAGCCCAGCCAAAGCCCAATCTCGACTATCAGTAAACGAATATATGCGCATCGGCAGCCTTGAGTTCAGTCCCAGGATATTACCAACGCTGGCAGTGGTAGCACTGTTGCCGTTGCTGACCTCACTGGGCCTCTGGCAGCTGGACCGCGCAGCAGAGAAGCAGGTGCTGCAAACCCTGCTCCAGGAGCGGCTGGAGAAACCGGCAGAACATATAACAAAGGCCGGGGATCTGGCGGCAGACATGACTTTCCGACAGACCATTCTCGACGGTTATTTTGACCCGAAACATCAGTACCTGCTGGATAACCGTATCTACAGGGGGCAGACAGGCTACAGCGTTTATACTCCTTTCAGTCTCGACATGGGGAAGAGCTGGATCATGGTTAACCGCGGCTGGATAGCGGCAGCCCGGGACAGAAATAAACTGCCCGATATCGAGGTAAGTGGCGAGAAAGTCAGGTTAGAGGGCGTGCTGGGCCTGCCTCCCGGGCAGCTCATGCAACTGGCCGCGCCAGATCCAGATAGCAGCAATAGCTGGCCGCAGCGCATACAGAACCTGGAGCTGGAGCAGGTGGGAAGGGACACGGGATTGCGACTGCATGATTATGTCCTGCATCTGGATGCGAGCAGTGAACATGCTTACCAGCAGGACTGGACGCCCTATGTTGATACGCCGCAAAAAAACCACGCCTACGCCATACAGTGGTTCAGTATGGCTGTGGTATTGTTGTTAATATATATAGGCTTGAATACGCGGCGGTTAAAAAGGCCGCTGCCGCAGAATGACGAGGAAGAATAGTGGAAGATAAAAAAACCAAATCGGGTATGGACCCACGCTTGACGGTGATCCTGCTGGTGTTACTGTTTGTCGTCCCCGTGGGATCAGCGATTGTGCTGCATAGTCTTGACGGTGGCTGGCGACCGGGGCAGTCCGTCAACTTTGGCGAGCTGGTGACACCCGTGCGTAGCCTCAAGGATCTGCAGCTCGAGACGCTTGACGGCAAGGCTGTCACTCACAAAGACCTGCAGGGCATCTGGACTTTATTTTATGTAGATAGCGCAGACTGTAATGAACAGTGTCGCAAGAACCTGTATGAAATAAGGCAGTCCCGGCTGGGAATGGGTGGTGAAAAGGGAAGAATTCAGCGCATCATGCTGTTGACCGACAGCAGCAAGCTGGCCGAGATGCAGCCGTTGCTTGATGAGCATTACGGGATGAAGGTCACCACAGCACGCGACCTGCCTGCAACCCTGCAGCCTTTTGAATTTGATAATGCGGCTGACGCGATTAATGCACAACGGGTCTATATAATCGACCCGCTCGGAAACCTGATGATGCGTTATGAACCCAAACAGGGGCCACATGACCTGGTCAAGGATCTGGAACGTTTGTTGAAGTACTCAAAGACAGGTTAAGGCAGGAAAAATGACTGACACAACACAAACTGCCGAGATGGCAATCGGCTGGCGTGATTACCTGGAACTTTGCAAACCAAAGGTAGTAGCGCTGATTATGTTTACTGCCCTGGTGGGGATGTTCCTCGCCGTCCCCGGCATGGTGCCCTGGCAACCACTGGTGTTTGGCAGCATTGGCATCGCCCTGGCGTCAGCCTCCGCGGCGACGATTAATCATGTTGTCGATCAGCGTATCGATGCGATCATGGCGAGAACCAAAAACCGGCCATTACCGACCGGGCATATGGATAATGGTCATGCCCTTGCCTTTGCAGTCATTATCGGCACGATTGCCATGCTGATCCTGTACTTCCTCGTGAATACGGTTACGATGATCCTGACCTTCGCATCCCTGATCGGTTATGCGGTGATCTATACGATGTACCTGAAGCGCGCCACCCCGCAGAATATTGTGATTGGCGGGGCCGCCGGCGCCGCGCCGCCGGTACTGGGCTGGTCAGCAGTAACCGGTGATATCAATGAGCACTCGCTGTTGCTGTTTCTGATTATCTTTGCCTGGACACCACCGCACTTCTGGGCGCTGGCGATCCACCGGCACAAGGAATATGCCAAGGTCGAGATCCCGATGCTGCCGGTCACGCACGGGCTGGCGTTTACGCGTCTGCAGATCCTGCTCTACACCATTATCCTCATCATCGTGACCATACTGCCGTTTGTCACCCTCATGAGCGGGGTCTTCTACCTCGGCGGGGCGTTGGCCCTGGGACTGGGTTTCCTGTATTACGCGATAGCCACGCACAAGGCCGAAGACGAAACAATGCCGATCAAGACTTTCGGTTATTCAATCTTCTACCTGATGGCCCTGTTTGCCTTTTTACTGATTGATCATTACATCCCGTTAATCATGCATGCCCTGGGTGGCTAACCAGTAGCGGCGAGTTATTCGCTATTCACGTTGATAACGTTGTCCCGACTGGCCTAGGGCAAAAAAAAGCCCCCGCACGGAAACCGTGCGGGGGCTTTTTGCATAACCATGCCGCCGGTCTAATCCATCAGCGTGGAACGCAGTTTCTGCATGGCGGCTTTTTCCAGCTGGCGAATGCGTTCAGCCGAGATACCGTATTTATCCGCCAGTTCGTGCAGGGTCGCCTTTTTGTCGGCTAGCCAGCGGCTGGCGAGAATGTCCTGGCTACGTTCATCGAGCGTCGTCAGGGCCTGGGTCAGGCGGGCCTCGTTGTGAGAACTCCAGTCTTCGGCTTCAAGTATACGGCCAGGCTCCTGGCTGGTGTCCTGGAGATAGGCGGCCGGGGCAAATGCCCGCTCATCATCGTCATCCTGATAGCCGTCAAAGCCGACATCACGACCGGAGAGTCGGGATTCCATCTCCAGTACGGTCTCGGGTTTGACGCCAAGCTCGCTGGCGACAGTCTGGACCTGTTCATGCGAGAACCAGCCGAGGCGTGTTTTGGACTTGCGCAGGTTAAAGAACAGCTTGCGCTGTGCCTTGGTGGTGGCAACCTTGACGATACGCCAGTTGCGCAGAATGAATTCGTGCATCTCGGCGCGGATCCAGTGGACCGCAAAGGAAACCAGGCGGACGCCGACATTCGGGTCGAAGCGTTTTACAGCCTTCATCAGGCCGATATTGCCTTCCTGGATCAGATCAGCTTGCTGCAGGCCATAGCCTGAGTAGCCACGGGCCACGTGCACGACAAAGCGCAGGTGTGGCAGGATCAGCTGGCGTGCGGCATCGAGGTTACCATTTTCCTGCAGGTCTGCCGCCAGTGCGCGTTCTTCCTCTGCGGTAAGCATCGGAACATTGTTCACAGTGGCAATGTAGCCAGACAGGTTGCTGGTTGGAATCGATAAATTTACTTGCATAGCATTACTCATTTGGAATACCTCTTCGACCAGGTCGGGATATATTCACGTTCGCTTATATTAGCACTCTCATGGTGAGAGTGCCAATAGCGGGAAAAGTTCCCGTAAGGGCATTTCGGAAGCTGCCGCAGCATAAGTATAAATTATTTTAATATCAATAGGTTAAACTAACTAGCCAGGGCGGGAAGGTCTTGCGGGCCTTCGATGTGGGCGATGCAGACCCGGTTTCGGCCGCGTTCCTTGGCCGCGTACAGGGCCTTGTCGGCGTGGGCGAGAAGTTTGGTGATATCGGCCTCGGGATAGTCGATGGTGCTGGCCACGCCGATGCTAACCGTCACATCGACATTGGCCGGGCAGAGGCTCTCGAGCTGCTTGCGCAGGGTTTCGGCGTGTGCGATGGCCTGTTCCGGCGGCGTATTGGAAAAGATGATCGAGAATTCCTCGCCACCGAAACGGACCACGGTGTCGTCAGGAAACAGCTGGTTGAGCAGTTCACCGATCCCGGCCAGCACATGGTCCCCGGTCAGGTGGCCGAGCAGGTCATTGATCTTCTTGAAGTGGTCAATATCCATGATCAGTGCCGACAACGGATGTTTGTTCCTGGCGCTGGCCGCGAGCAGGCGCTTGCCGTTATCAAGCAGATAACGCTTGCTGCGAACCCCGGTAAGGCTATCGGTAGAGGCAATGCGCCCCATCTCCTCGGCTTGCTGCTTGAGGGCGAGAAATTGCTGTTTGATCAGCAATAGCGAGCGGATACGGGCAATAAATATCTCTTCAAAAATCGGCTTGCTCACAAAGTCGTTGGCCCCGGCATGGAAGACCTCGGCCTGCTTTTTCTGGTTATCATTGACCGTTATTACGAGAACCGGCATTTCCTGCTGCGAATAGTGGAAGCGGGTGCGGATGGCATGTAGCAGGTCGCCGCCGGTGAGCTTGCCCTTGAGAAAGAAGTCGGTGACGATAATATCAAAGCCGTCTTCCTCGTCGGCCCAGCCGTTAGAGACCCCCTCCAGCAGCTCCAGTGCCTGTTCGGCATGCGTGACGTGGACAATCTTGAGACCGTGCTTTTCCATGATGCGGCGCGTAATGGCCGCCGCGGTCGGGCTGTCCTCGACGTAGAGGATCTTGCCGACCAGCCCGGAATTACGTTGCAGGAAGGATTTGATGAATTCGACAAAGGCCTTGTAGCCGCTGGATTTATCGAAATAGTCGGTCACCCCGGCAGCAAAGCCTTCGCGGAGCAGGCGGCTGTCGGCATCGCCGGAGACGACAATCACCGGCGTGTAATAGTGTCGCTCGGAAGCGCGGATCTTGCGACACAGGTCAAGCCCGTCAAGGTCGGGTAGCATCAGCGAGGTGGTAATCAGGTCAAAGCGTTCCCAGTTACCGAGGCGCGCCAGCGCCTCCTCTGCATTGGCACAGGAAGTGATACTGACGTTGCTCATTTCATTTTTGAGAATGCGTCCGATTATGGTGCGTGAGACTTCAGAACCATCTACGACCATGATGCTTGTTTGTCTTTGCGACATCCATCTCCCCCCACAGCCCCGATGCCGGCTTACGGTATGTTAGTAAATTACTGATATCTTATGGATTTGTTCTCTTGATTATTGTGGCAAGCGAATCCCGATTAGGCAAACCGAAGCCGACCAGTGGCTATATTATTGTGGCTCAATGGCATGCAGGTGGCGGGTCACGGCCAGCCAGGAACCGCCAAGCCCGAGCAGGATGCTGGCGCCGAGCAGGCCCAGCGAAGCGGCCAGGTCGAGGCCGGCCAGCGCATAGTGACTGTCGTAGAGTGTCGCCAGCCGGTTAACCGGCCCGCCCAGCAGCCACAGCGAGGTCGTAATCAGCAGCCAGCTGATGACGCCACCGGTGAGACCATACCAGAACCCCGTATACAGGAAGGGACGGCGGATAAAGGCATTCGTGCCGCCAATGAGCTTGATAATCTCGATCTCCTCGCGGCGGCTCTCGATTGCCAGGCGGATCGTATTGCCGACCACCAGCAGGACCGATATAGACAACAGCGTCGCCAGCACCCAGATGCCGCGGCGGCCGATATCCATAATGGTATAAAGACGTTTCAGCCATTGCATATCGAGTTGCGCATGTTCAACTTCGGGGCGCTCGCCAAGCATCTTAAGCATGGCCTGCACCGACTCGATGTTGTCGGCCTCGCTGGTCGGATAGACCACAATCACCGGCGGGAAGGGGTTGTCTTCGAGGGCATCGAGGGCCTCCCCGAAACCGGAGTTCTGGCGAAATTCCTCGAGTGCCGCCTCGCGCGTAATGCTGGTGACGGTGCTGACATCCTGACGCTTGCGGATCAGGCCAGCCAGTTGCTCGACCTGTTTGTCGGTCGTCTGCTGGTGCAGGAACAAGGAGATCTGCGCCGCGCCATCCCACTGCGCGCTGACCTGTTGCACATTCTGCAACAGCACATGCAGGCCGGTCGGCAGGGCCAGGGCAATGCCGATCACGGCAATCGTCATCATATTTGAAAACGGCGCGCGCACCAGTTCGCCGAGCGTGGAGAAGAATACCTGCAGGTGGCGGGCGATGTAGACCTTGAGCCGGGTCATGGCGTGACTCCGTCACCACCGGCGATGAGACGGCCGCCGCTCAGGGTCAGCACGCCATGGCCCATGCGGCGGATCAGTTCCAGGTCATGACTGGCGATGAGGACACTGACGCCCACTTGCTGGAATTGTTCGAACAAGCTCATGATCTCACGCGACAGATCCGGGTCCAGGTTACCGGTCGGCTCATCGGCGAGAATGATGGGCGGCTTGTTGACGACGGCGCGGGCAATACCGACGCGTTGCTGCTGGCCACCGGAGAGGGTGATCGGCAGGGACTTTTCCTTTTCAAGCAGGCCGACCTTGTCGAGGGCGGCGCGCACGCGCTTGCCGATGTCGCGGTGTGGCATCCCCTGGATCACCAGCGGCAGGGCAACGTTATCGAACACGGTGCGGTCGAACAGTAGCTTGTGGTCCTGGAAGATAATGCCGATATTCCGGCGTACATAGGGGATGCGGCGTTTGCTGACGCGGCCGAGGTTTTCATTGTTGACGATCACCTGGCCGGTGGTCGGGCGGATCAGCAGGGCGATGAGTTTCAGCAGGGTGCTCTTGCCGGCCCCGGAGTGGCCGGTAAGAAAGGCCATCTGGCCACTGTCGATATGGAAATTGACGTTGCTCAGGGCATCCTGGCAGCCGGGATAGCGTTTACTGACGTTGTGAAACTCAATCATTTAAATACGCATTCTTTTGTTATTCAAACAAGGCGCGGCTGAATTCTTCAGCATCGAACGGGCGCAGGTCATCGATGCCTTCACCGACACCAATATAGCGGATAGGTAACTTCGTCTTGTTGGCAATCGAAAAGATGATACCGCCTTTCGCCGTGCCGTCCAGCTTGGTCAGGGTGATGCCGGTCAGGCCAATGGCCGCGTTGAACTGTTCGGTCTGGGCAAGGGCGTTTTGCCCGGTGGTCGCATCGAGTACGATCATGACTTCATGCGGCGCACTGGCATCAAGCTTGCCGAGCACGCGTTTGATCTTGGCCAGCTCTTCCATCAGGTGACCCTTCGTGTGCAGGCGACCGGCGGTATCGGCAATCAGCACATCAACCTTTTTTGACTGTGCCGATTGCAGGGCATCAAAGATCACCGAGGCCGAATCGGCACCCGTATGCTGCGCGACCACCGGTATATTGTTGCGTTCGCCCCAGACCTGCAGCTGTTCGACCGCGGCGGCGCGGAAGGTGTCGCCGGCGGCAAGCATGACCGAGAGCCCCTGTTCCTGGAAACGCTTGGCAAGCTTGCCGATCGTGGTGGTCTTGCCGACGCCGTTGACGCCGATCATGAGGATGACGAACGGGCTGTCGGCTGGCGGGATCTCGAGTGGCCGGCTGGAGGGCGCGAGCATGGCAGCGAGGTCTTCCTGCAGGGCGGCGAGCAGGGCGTCACCGTCATTGAGTTGCTTGCGGGCCACCCGCGCAGTCAGGTCGTCGATAATCTGGCGGGTGGCATCGATGCCGACATCGGCAGTCAGCAACTGCGTTTCGAGGTCCTCGAGCAGCTCGTCATCGATCTCCTTTTTGCCCAGCACCAGGTCGGCGACTGCATCGCCGAGCCCGGAGCGGGTCATGCTCAGCCCCTGTTTCAGGCGTGCGAACAGGCCGGGTTTTTTGCCAGCCGGGGCTCCGGCGGCCGCCTCGCGGTCACCTTCTTCAGGAGCTGGCGTTTCCGCCGGGGCAGGTTTTTTTGGGGGGGTATCTTTGTTTTTTCCGAAACCAAACATGACTTACTGCTGTCTCATGACTTGTGAAATCCACACTATATTGTGGGTCCAGGATTATATAAGGTACAGGCATGCTATCGTATCACTCCGGCGGCTTGCCGGTAAAAACAAACTTGAAGGAATGAAGGAAATCATGCGTTTGAGTCCCCCCCGTGCTTATCTGGCCGTCGCCATCGGCTTACTCATTGCGTTACCGGCCCTGAGCGGGCTGGCGGCACCTGCCAACAAGGTGCGTGAATACGCGCTCGACAATGGCCTGCGGATCCTCGTCCTCGAAGACCACCGCGCCCCGGTTGTGGTCTCCCAGGTCTGGTACCGGGTTGGTTCAAGTTACGAGCACAATGGCATCACCGGTGTGTCGCATGTCCTCGAGCACATGATGTTCAAGGGCACCGAGAAACTGGCTCCCAACGAGTTCTCCCGGATCATCGCCGCCAACGGCGGCCGCGAGAATGCCTTCACCGGCCGCGACTACACCGCCTATTTCCAGCGTATGCACAAGGATCGTCTCGAGATCAGCTTCAAGCTGGAAGCCGATCGGATGCGCAACCTGAGCCTGCCGCCGGAAGAGTTTGCCAAGGAGGTACAGGTCGTCATGGAAGAGCGCCGCCTGCGCACCGAAGACAAGCCGACCGCATTGACCTACGAGCAGTTCAATGCCGCCGCCTTCCAGACTAGCTCTTACCAGTACCCGGTCATCGGCTGGATGGCCGATCTGAAGAGCCTGACTATCGAGGATCTGCGCGAGTGGTACATCAAATGGTATACGCCGGCCAATGCGACCCTGGTCGTGGTCGGTGATGTCGAGGCTGATAAGGTCTACCGGCTGGCGAAACAGCACTTCGGCCCACTCGAGGGGCCGGCCGCGGCGAAGGTGAAACCCCGGCCGGAAGTCAAACAGCTTGGCGAGCGTCGCATCAAGGTCAAGGTCCCGGCCGAGGTGCCGTATTTGCTCATGGGCTACAAGGTGCCGGTGCTGAAGACTGCTGCCGACACGGAAGAGGCCTATGCCCTGGAAATGCTCGCCGCCGTACTCGATGGTGGCAGCAGTGCCCGCCTCGCCCGTGAGCTCGTCCGTGGCAGCCAGATCGCCGTATCGGCCGGTGCGGGTTACGGGCTTTATGATCGCATTAACAGCCTGTTCCTGTTTGATGGCACCCCGAGCACCGGGCATAGCGTCGAGGAACTCGAGGTCGCCATCCGTAAACAGATCCAGCGTGTGCAGAACGAGCCGGTGGACGAGGCAGAACTGGAGCGCATCAAGGCCCAGGTCGTGGCTGCCAAGGTCTACGAGCGTGACTCGGTGTTTTATCAGGCCATGCAGATCGGCACACTCGTGACGGTCGGCCTCGACTACCAGCAACTCGATGAATACGTCGATCGCATTCGCGCCGTCACGCCGGCACAGATACAGGCGGTGGCGCAAAAATACCTGGTCAATGAAACCCTGACCCTCGCCACGCTCGAGCCGCAAAATGCGCAGGCGAAGCGCGACCGGCAAGCCGCAGCCACGGGAGACAAGCAATGAAGAGTCTGAAAATCCTTGTTGCAGTCGTCCTCCTGCTCAACGCCAGCCTGCTGCTGGCCGGACCCAGGATCCAGCACTGGCAGACCGAAAACGGCGCGCGCGTGTATTTCGTCCACTCCCCGGAACTGCCCATGATTGACCTGCGGGTCATTTACGATGCCGGCAGTGCCCGTGATGGCGAGAGGCCGGGGCTGGCCGCGTTGACAAACAGCCTGCTCGACGAAGGCACACCAACACTGAACGCCAACGAGCTGGCAGAAACCTTCGAGGGTGTGGGTGCCCAGTACGGCGCCAGTTCGCTGCGTGATATGGCCGTGACAAGCTTGCGCAGCCTGACCGAAGCGAAGGCCATGAATACGGCGTTGCAGACCTTCGCTGCCGTGCTGGCCACGCCGACGTTCCCGGAAAAATCCTTTCAGCGTAACCGCAAGGCCATGTTGATTGGTCTGCAACGGGAAAAGCAGTCACCGGGCGCAATCGCCAGTAAGGCTTTCTACCAGGCCATTTACGGCGCGCACCCGTATGCCTCGCACAGTGACGGCACCGAGGCCAGTCTCGAGGCCGTAACGCGCGACGAGGTAAAGGCCTTTCACAAGGATTTCTACACCGCCCGTAATGCCACGATAGCAATCGTCGGCGATGTCAGTCGCGAGCAGGCTGAGGATATCGCGGCGCAATTGACCGCAAAGATGGCTACCGGCAAACAGGCTGCGGCCATCCCGCCGGTGGCACCGCTTGAAAAGGCCAACGAGCAACGCATCACACACGATTCCCAGCAAACCCATATTCTCGTTGGTCAGCCCGGCATGCGCAGAGGCGATGAAGACTACATGGCCCTGTATGTCGGCAACCATATTCTCGGCGGCAGCGGCCTGATCTCGCGCATCAGCGATGTCATCCGCGAGCAGCGCGGCCTGGCCTACAGTGCCTACAGCTACTTCTCCCCCATGCGCGAGAATGGCCCCTTCACCATGGGGCTGCAGACCAAGAACGCCAAGGCTGACGAGGCCCTGAAGCTGCTCGACGAAACACTGCGCAACTACATCGACAAGGGCCCCACCGAAGATGAACTGCAGCGCGCCAAACAGAACATCACCGGCGGCTGGGCATTGCGTGTTGACAGCAACAAGAAGATCACCGAGTACGTCGCCATGATCGGTTTCTATGGTTTGCCACTCGATTACCTTGACACGTTTACAAGCAAGGTAGAGGCCGTCACGGTCGAGGCCATCAGGGATGCCTTCCAACGTCGTATTCATCCCGACAAGCTGGTGACGGTAATGGTGGGTGGCGGCAAGTAACAGCTTCACAGTTGATCAAGTTATATCAAGGGGGCGCAAGCCCCCTTTTTTATGCCACGACAGTCATTGCCCATCACACCCTTACGCCCGGGTAGTGCCGCTATACGGGACGCAATGTCCCGGACACGCTGGTAGGTGCCGGGGAACCGGGGTTGTATGCAGTGCCCGGGTGCATACGCAGAGACACGGAAACGGGTCTGGCAGAAGATTGGAGACGGGGCATTACGTATCGACAGCCATAAAAAGATCACAGAGTATGTGGTCATGTTCGATTTTTTTTGCGTGCCGCCGTCAGATTATCGATATCTTCATCAATAAGGTCGCGGCAGTCAGCATCGCCGACATCATCGGCCTTCAAATGTCGTCTCCATCCAGATAAGTTGATAATCGTCATGGCGGGCGACGTATCAGCAAAGTAAATAATATTGGCCACTTGCCGACGAAGTGGAAAGGACGCTCATTTTGTGCCCGGCAGGGACGTCAAGCATAGAGATGTTTATATGAAAGTGGCGTTCATTGCATGCCTGGGTTTTCTGATCATTATGCTGGGGGATGCGGGTTTCGCACGTACAACCGAGCAAGTGCCGCGTCCAGCAGAATCAGGATTCTACGCGCCCTATAAAATCATTAACGTGTTTTTGCGAGCCGTCAATCGGGGCGAGTTGATAATATTTGACCAGATACTGGATGAGTCCATGCTCATCCCGCTGCGGGTTGAGTATATATATGAACTCGATAGCAATAACCAGAGTGTTAAGGTGTATTCAGAACTGATGCAGCCGCTACCGCTACCGGTACCGTCCGGGCAAACGTTGATATTCCACGGGGTGAGTGCCGTTCTCAATGCCAAGGGTCATATTATCGAGGTGGAAGCGCACGTCTGGCCAAGGGAATAAATTGTCTCTAGCCGCGCATGCTGCAGGCTGGAAATTGGAGCCTTTGTTTGTCTGCGGAAGTGCAGCAGCTTGTAGCCTCTCCAAGGGTATCTGCTTACAACAACGATCCACCAACTGCGCCAATCCATGAGTCAGGCACTGGTGTCAGGCCATGATGGGTTCAGGCAAGAGATCAAAAGGTTGGTTGCTCGATACAGGGACTTTGTCCTTATATCTGGGATATCATGCGACTGTAGATATCGATGTCCTTTTGATCACTGGTACCACGCCGGGTTAAAACAATAATGATCGCACAACAGCAGAAATGGTTAAGACGCGCCATCGCCACACTGGTAGTCGGGGTGCTGGTGGCCCTGGCCTGGCAACGCTACGAGGCCGATGACGGATTCGAGGGCATCGCCAGTGGCAACGGCCGCATCGAGGCGGTGGAGATTGACGTTGCCGCCAAAACGGCCGGGCGAATCGATGAGATACTGGTAGAGGAAGGTGACTTCGTCAGTCGCGGCCAGGTCGTGGCGCGAATGGACACCCGCTCACTGGAGGCCCAGCGCCAGCAGGCCGAGGCGCAGTTGCGGCAGGCCGAACAGGCGGTGACCACCGCGCGCAGCCAGCTCGTCCAGCGGCAAAGCGAAAAGACGGCTGCCGAGGCGATGGTCGCCCAGCGGCAGGCCGAACTCGTGGCGGTGCGCAAGCGGGCGGCGCGTATTGCGGAACTCGCGCAACAAGGGGCCATTTCGGCACAGGAAGCGGATGATGCCAGCGCGAACATGGCGAGCGCCGCCGCGGCACTCAGTGCTACCCGCGCCCAGGTCGCAGCGACCGAGGCGGCTATCGCCACGGCGCGTACCCAGATCGACAGCGCGCAGTCGGCGGTGGAAGCCGCGCGTGCAGCGGTAGAACGGGTTCAGAGCGACATCGACGACAGCAACCTGGTTGCCCCGCGCGACGGGCGCGTACAGTTTATCGTGGCCCGCACCGGCGAGGTGGTCAGCGCCGGGGGACGCGTGTTGAATCTGGTCGATCTCAGCGATGTGTATATGACCTTCTTTTTACCGACCGCGGCGGCGGGTCGGGTGGCGATTGGTACCGAGGTACGCATCGTCCTTGATGCCGCGCCGGACTATGTGGTTCCCGCAAGAGTCTCCTTCGTCGCCGACGTGGCGCAGTTCACCCCGAAGACAGTGGAGACCAGGAGCGAGCGGGAAAAATTAATGTTCCGCGTGCGCGCACGCATTCCCCGCGAACTGCTGAACAAACACATTGAGCAGGTCAAAACCGGTCTGCCAGGGGTCGCCTACGTGCGGCTCGATGCCGATACGGCGTGGCCTGAGTCCCTGCAGCAAAACCTGGTGCAATGAGCGAGGCCGGCGGTGTGATGCGATCGCCGGTTAACGAACCCGTGGCGTGCTTGCGCGAAGTCAGCCTGCGCTATGGCAAGACACAGGCCCTTGAAGCCATCACCCTCGAGCTGCCGGCAGGTTGTATGGTCGGCATCATTGGGCCGGACGGTGTCGGCAAGTCGAGTCTGTTTGCGTTGATCGCCGGTGCCAGAAAGATCCAGGACGGCCATATTGACGTGCTTGGTGGCGATATGGCGGAGGCGCGGCATCGCCGTCGGGTCTGCCCGCGGATCGCCTACATGCCGCAAGGCCTGGGCAAAAACCTCTATGCCACCTTGTCGGTGTTTGAAAACCTCGACTTCTTCGGCGGCCTGTTCGGGCATGCTCGGCGTGAACGTGAACGGCGCATCGATGAACTGCTGCAGGCCACCGGACTCGCGCCCTTCAAGGAGCGTGCCGTCGGCAAGCTCTCCGGCGGCATGAAACAGAAGCTCGGCCTGTGTTGCGCGTTGATCCACGATCCTGACCTGTTGATCCTCGATGAACCCACCACCGGGGTTGATCCCCTGTCGCGCCGGCAATTCTGGGAGCTCATCGACCGTATCCGTTCCAGGCGTTCCGGCATGAGTGTGCTGGTGGCCACCGCCTACATGGAAGAGGCGGCGCGCTTCGACTGGCTGGTGGCGATGAATGCCGGGCAGGTGCTGGCGACAGGCACACCCAAAGAGCTGTTGGCGCACACCCGGACCGAAAACCTGGAGCAGGCTTTTATTCGCCTGTTACCCGAGGCACAGCAGGCGGAATACCAGTCGGTGGAGATCTCGCCCCGCGATGTCAGTGATGCGGAACAAACTGCCATCGAGGCCCGCGATCTGACCATGCGCTTTGGCGATTTCACCGCGGTCGAGCATGTCAGCTTCAGGATCTGGCGCGGTGAGATTTTCGGCTTCATCGGCTCCAACGGTTGCGGCAAGACCACCACTATGAAAATGCTCACCGGCCTGTTGCCCGCCAGCGAGGGCGAGGCCTGGCTGTTCGGCCACCCGGTGGACCCACACGACATCGACACCCGTCGCCGTGTGGGTTACATGACCCAGTCCTTCTCACTCTATGGTGAGCTGAGCGTGCGCCAGAACCTGGTGCTGCACGCGCGTCTGTTCGGCATGACATCGGATCGGATCAACGCGCGGGTGCAGGAGATGGCCGGGCGTTTTGACTTGACCGGGAGCATGGAGGCATTGCCCGGCGAACTGCCACTGGGCGAGCGCCAGCGCCTGTCGCTGGCAGTGGCAATGATCCATGGTCCGGAGATGCTGATCCTCGACGAGCCGACATCGGGCGTGGACCCGGTGGCGCGTGACAAATTCTGGAATGTGCTGATAGAGCTGGCACGGCGCGACAACGTCACTATTTTTATTTCCACCCACTTCATGAACGAGGCCGAGCGTTGTGACCGTATTTCGCTGATGCACGCAGGTCAGGTACTGGTCACTGACACGCCGGCGGCTATCACCCGGGAGCGCGACGCAGACAATCTCGAAGAGGCTTTTATCAGTCACCTCGAGGAAGCGGTGGCCCAGTCGACAGCGGCAGCCGTCGAACCGGATGAAACCGTGCCGGGCGAATCGGCCCGAATCGGGCAGCCGCCGCCCGCCACCGGCAGCAGCTGGCAGCGTGGCCTGCGCCGCCTCTTTAGTTACAGTCGGCGCGAGGCACTGGAACTGCAACGCGATCCGGTTCGTCTCACGCTGGCCGTGTTGGGTAGCGCGCTGTTGATGCTGGTGCTGGGCTATGGCATCAGCATGGACGTGGAGGATCTGAGCTTCGCCGTACTCGATCGCGATCAGACCACGGTGAGCCGGGATTACACACTCAACCTGTCCGGCTCGCGTTACTTCGACGAGCATCCACCGCTGTCGGGTTATGCCGAACTGGATCAGCGCATGCGCAGTGGTGAGCTCAGCCTGGCTATAGAGATCCCATCGGGGTTTGCGCGCGATCTCGCGCGTGGCGATCAGGCCGAGATCGGTGCCTGGATCGATGGCAGCATGCCGCAGCGCGCCGAAACAGTGCGTGGTTATGTGCAGGGCATGCACCAGCACTGGCTGAACGCCAGGCTGCGCGAGACCTACGGCGAGCGGGCCCTCGTCGCGCCTGTGACCATAGAGACGCGCTTTCGCTATAACCCGGACGTGGAAAGCCTGCAGTCGATGGTGCCGGCGGTGATCCCGCTGTTGCTGATACTGATCCCCGCGATCCTCAGCGCCCTGGCGGTGGTCCGTGAGAAGGAGCTGGGCTCCATCGTTAATCTGTACGTGACGCCAGTGACCCGGCTGGAGTTCCTGATCGGCAAACAGATCCCCTACGTAGTGCTTTCTCTGGTCAGTTTCTTGTTGCTGACGGCGCTGGCCATTTTCCTGTTTGGTGTGCCGCTCAAGGGCAGCTTTATCACCCTGGGCGTTGCCGCCGTATTTTATGTGATCGCTGCCACCGCCTACGGGCTCTTGATCTCCACCTTTGTGCGCAGCCAGATAGCTGCGCTGTTCGGTACGGCCATCCTCTCCATGCTGCCGGCAGTGACCCTTTCGGGGCTCATCGATCCGGTCACTTCGCTGGAAGGGGCGGGGCGTTTCATTGGTGAGATTTTCCCTACCACCCACTTTATCACCATCGCGCGTGGTACCTTTTCCAAGGGGCTGGGGTTTGCCGATCTGCGGGACAGTTTTGTGCCGCTGCTGCTGTCCATTCCCATATTGATTGGCCTTGGCGCACTGCTGCTGAAAAAGCAGGAGAAGTGATCATGAGCCTGCGATCCGCACGTCACATCTTCTATCTCGGCGTCAAGGAGCTGCGCAGTCTGTCGCGCGATCCGATCATGCTGGTGTTGATCGTCTATGCCTTTACCTTTTCAGTCTACACTGCCGCCACGGCAATGCCGGAGACCCTGCACAAGGCCCCTATCGCTGTCGTCGACGAGGATCGCTCGCCGTTGTCACGGCGCATCATTGATGCCTTTTATCTGCCGTATTTCCTGCCGCCCAGGCTGATTACCCCGGCGAAGATGGATGCGCGCATGGATGCCGGGCTCGACACCTTTGCCCTGCACATCCCCGCCGGCTTCCAGCGTGATGTGCTGGCCGGGCGCGGTCCGGCGCTGCAACTTAATGTGGATGCCACCCGCATGAGCCAGGCCTTTACCGGTAGCGGCTATATCCAGGCCATTATCTACGACGAGGTCAACGACTTCGTGCAGGGCTATCGTGCCACCACGACCCTGCCCGTGGAACTGGCACTGCGCGCACGCTTCAACCCCGAGCTGAACAACGCCTGGTTCGGCGCGATCATGGAGATCATCGGCAACATCACCATGCTGTCGATCGTCCTGACCGGTGCGGCGCTGATTCGCGAGCGTGAACACGGCACAGTGGAGCATCTACTGGTCATGCCGATCACGCCGTTTGAGATCATGAGCAGCAAGGTCTGGGCGATGATGCTGGTGGTGCTGCTTGCCTCAGCCCTTTCATTGCAGGTGATCGTTCGCGGCCTGCTGGCCGTGCCTGTCGAGGGATCGCTTGGTCTGTTCATGTTCGGCGCGGCATTGCATCTGTTCGCCACCACCTCGATGGGGATATTCCTGGGAACAGTCGCCCGCTCCATGCCCCAGCTCGGTTTGTTGTTATTCCTCGTACTGTTGCCACTGGAGATGCTCTCCGGTGGCATGACGCCGCGTGAGAGCATGCCCGAGATCGTCCGCACCATTATGCTGGCCGCGCCAAATACCCACTTCGTCTCGCTCGCCCAGGCCATCCTGTTTCGCGGTGCCGGTATCGCCGTGGTCTGACCGCAACTGCTGGCCCTGGTCGCCATCGGTACGGCGTTATTCGCCCTGTCGCTGGCACGCTTTCGCAAAACGCTGGGCACCATGGCCTGATCCAGTGGCGGTTTTTCCTCCTCGAAAGAAGGAATGTTTGAGACGGACACATAGTGGGGCTTAGTTGGCATGTGCCCGGGTGGTATACTCAGGCAATTGTTGTATTTATCGGTAGCTTCTGGCCGCAAGCCTTGTCATAACCTCGTAGAGGTCTGGTGCCTGTCGGCAGCTGTATCCGGGATTGCAACATAACCAAGGTACGCAGATTGCCCTTTATGTCTTGCTTGTAGCACCAGCTTGAGCGGGATGTCGATCAAGTGTTTCCTGTGTGCCGGGCAGCGGCCAGCGCACCAGGCCTTGCCTGTAAAGTCGGTGATAAAATGCGACACACAAATGAGTTCAGGCGCGAGCGCGCAGCATAATCAAGAGACGTCAATGTTTTCTGCATTAACTAAATCGTTGAAAAATGGATGTTCGCTATCCAGCATTCAGGCCAATGTACTGGCCGGCTTAACAGTCGGCGTGATTGCACTGCCGTTATCCATGGCGCTGGCGATCGCCAGCGGTGTCCCTCCACAACATGGCTTATACACGGCAATAGTGGGCGGTATTGTGATCGCCCTCGCCGGTGGCTCTAAAGTCAATATTTCCGGGCCGACGGCGGCCTTTGTGGTGGTGTTGTTGCCAATTGTGCAGCAATTCGGGATCGGTGGTTTGCTGATCAGTGGCTTCATGGCGGGTGTGATCCTGGTGTCAATGGGCTTTATGAGGATCGGCCGGCTGATTGAAATAGTTCCTTACCCGGTAATCGTCGGCTTTACAGCAGGTATCGCCGTGGTTATTGCCACCTTCCAGATAAAAGATTTTTTCGGCTTGAATGTCCAGGCCGTGGATGGCCACTATATAGACAAGCTGTTGCAGATCATGCAGGCCTTGCCGACCACGCACTGGCAAGAAACACTGATTGGCGCCATTACCCTGGGCGTGTTGATTGCCTGGCCAAAACTACGCTCCCGGATCCCGGGGCATCTGGTTGCGATATTAATCGGCTCCGGCATCGCCTGGGTATTGAGCCAGCTCAACGGCGATTTCTCTGTGGCGACTATTGGCAGTCGCTTTCATTACGAGCTGAATGGTCTCACGGGTGGCGGTATCCCGCCGCTTCTTCCCGGATTTGAATGGCCATGGAATTACCCTGGCGCTGATGGCAAGCCGATTGGTTTCAGTTTTGATCTCGCGCGCACATTACTGGCCTCTGCCATTACGATTGCGGTACTGGGGGCGCTCGAGTCCCTGTTATGTGCCGTCGTGGCGGATGGCATGTCCGGCAAGAAGCACAACCCCAATGACGAACTTATCGGGCAGGGGATCGGCAACATGATTGTGCCCTTCTTCGGGGGCATTCCGGCAACCGCCGCGATTGCGCGTACCGCGGCGAACGTCCGGGCAGGTGGGACCTCGCCGCTTGCCGCCGTTGTGCACGGTCTGTTTATCCTGGTCGCTATTCTTTCACTTTCACCTTTATTGTCCTATATCCCGATGGCATCAATGGCGGCCTTGTTGCTTATGGTGGCCTGGAATATGAGTGAGGCCAGGCATTTTATCCGTACGCTTAAAATTGCCCCGAGAGACGATATTTTGACTTTGATGGTCTGTTTTCTGCTGACGGTCATATTTGATATGACCGTTGCAGTGGGTATCGGCATGGGGCTGGCGGCTATGCTGTTTATCCGGCGAAGCATCAGCCTGACCGACAGCACGAGGCTCGAGACAGAGGATGACGCCTATGCAGACCTGCCGAAGGAAATTGCGATTTACAATATCGACGGACCGTTATTTTTTGGCTCTGCGCAAAAGGCGATGAATGGCCTGACCAGCATTACGCCGGAAGTCAGGGTTGTGGTGCTGGATATGTCCAGGGTGACGATGATCGACATGAGTGCCATCGTGGCGATGGAATCAATTGTGTTTGACCTGTCGGCCAATCATGTAGAGTTGGTGATAAACAACCTGCGACCCCGTATGATCCTGAAATTGCGTCGTGCCGGTGTCCTGGCGGGTGCCGGCAAGATCACATTTTCGAGAACGATTGATGAGGCGCTGGCAAAGAGCAGGGAGATGCTCCAGCTATCAACACCAGAGTGAGGACTTGCCGGTGCGGAAAAAGGCATATGAACATACAGGCAAAGGGTGGAGACTGATGAGCGCAATAAGACAATCAGCACTTTTAATACTGCTGTGGCTAACAAGCCCGATAAGCACTGCGGCTGAAGACACGCGGCAGCTGGTAGAATTTCCGGAAATGATGCAGGAGCATATGCTGTCGAATATGCGCGACCATCTGCTGGCATTAAATGAAATCCTTATCAATATGGGCAATGGTGAGCTGGACAAGGCCGCCGACATAGCCGAGCAGCGCCTCGGCATGAGTTCGCTGGAGCTGCATGGTGCGGGCCACATGGCTGCCCGCATGCCGGAAGGTATGCAGCAGACCGGCACAAAGATGCATAAAGCGGCGAGTCGTTTTGCCCTGAAGGCCCAGGAAGGTGAGCTGTTACCGGCATACAGGATGCTTTCAGACGTGACGTCTTCATGCGTCGCCTGCCATGCCGGCTATCGGATAAGATAAAGAAAATCGTCGATAGCGATCCAGTCGAGCATTTCGATATGCGGTCCGGGACGAGTAGTGGCATGACGAATTATTTAAACAATGACAGGATATAAAAAACCATGAGTGATCTACCCAAGTGTCCGCAGTGCGGCTCGGAATATACCTATGAAGACGGCAATATGTATGTTTGCCCGGAATGCGCGCATGAATGGGCGAAAGCCGCGGTCGTCGAGACCGAGGGTGAGCGCGTTATTACCGATGCCAATGGCAATGTACTGCAGGACGGGGATACGGTCACCGTGCTTAAAGACCTCAAGGTCAAGGGTTCATCAGCGGTCGTCAAGGTCGGCACCAAAGTCAAAAATATCCGCCTGGTCGATGGCGATCATGATATCGATTGTAAAATTGACGGGATCGGTGCGATGAAACTGAAATCAGAGTTTGTGAAAAAGGCCTGAGCCGCGCTGCACGGGGCTAATCCCCGGCCATTTGATAAAATCGCCCATGCCCTATATTCTGGGTATCAGTCTGCCTTTGTGAAGCGTTCACGCCGGCCGTTCGCCGGCCGGGCAAGCTGCTGAAAAAACCCGGGTTGCCGACAAAACAACACCAGCACAATTATCGCCTGAAAATAAATACGCACTCAGTTCGTCTGTCTCTTACACAAAAAAATCATGGGGGTACGCATCGTGATAACAGCTGGCTTTCTCTTCTTTCTGTTGCTTTTCGTCATCATCGGCATGCTTTCCTACTTTAAAAGCAAAAACAGTGCCGAAGACTATTTGATTGCCGGCAAGAGTATTGCCTCCTGGCTGGCAGGCTTGTCGGCTGTCGCCACCAACAACAGCGGCTTTATGTTTATCGGCATGGTCGGGCTGACCTATACCACGGGGCTGGCCTCCATCTGGGTAATGATCGGCTGGATCTTCGGGGACTTGCTGGGTAACTTGCTGGCCGTCAGGCAGATCAGGCTGGCCAGCGGGCAAGAGAGCATTCATTCTTTCGGCGGCCTGCTGGCCAACTGGCACGGAACGGATTATACCTGGCTGCGCCGCCTGTCGGGCCTGCTGACCGTGATTTTCCTCGGCGCCTACGCGGCGGCACAACTGAAGGCGGGCGACAAGGCAACCACTGTGATCTTTGGCTGGGAGCAGTCTTCAGGCATCATTATCGGCGCGGTCATTGTCTTGCTTTACAGTTATGCCGGTGGCCTGCGCGCCTCTATCTGGACCGATGCGGCACAATCATTTGTTATGCTGTTTGGCATGCTCCTGCTCATGTTCGCCGGCACGCAGTATATAGGTGGCATCGAACCGGTCATGGCGGCACTCGGTAATGTCAGTCATGATTACATGAACTGGTTCCCCGACAAAACCACGCTGGGTATTGTGCTGTTCATCGTTGGCTGGATATTTGGTGGTATGGCGGTTCTGGGGCAGCCGCATATTGTGATCCGTTTTATGAGCCTCGATAAACCGGAACACATCAATCGCCTGCGTGCCTATTATTACTCCTGGTTTACGCTCTTCTACGGTGCGACGATTATTGTGGGTTTGCTGGCGCGTATCATCCTGCCGGAGACCCAGGGGTTTGATCAGGAGCTGGCGTTACCGACGATGGCAAAACTCCTGCTGCCGGATGTCCTGGTCGGCCTGATCCTGGCGGCGATGTTTGCCGCCACCATGTCAACAGCGGATTCGCTCGTTATCGCCTGTTCGGGTGCTATCACCCGCGACTTTCTGCCGCATCAGAAGCATTCGTTGCGGGCGGCGAAAATGGCAACCGCCTTTGTTGTGCTGACGGCACTCGTCATTGCGATTTCTGATAGCAAAACGGTGTTTAACCTGGTGCTGCTTGCCTGGGGCTTGCTGGCCTCCGCCTTTGTGCCCCTTATCCTGGTCTACTCGAGGAAGCAGCTGCCCTCGGAACCGCTGGCCATCATGATGGTACTGGTCGGGGTCGCCGGTTATTTGTTCTGGTACTATCTGGGACTGGGCGGACTGATCTACGAAGTGGTGCCGGGGATCATGAGTGGCCTGTTCGTTTATTGGGGCACGCTGCTGTTTGCTCCGCATCAGATCCGGCAAGTCGAGTACAGTACCTGACATAGAACAACCTGTGGCGGGTTGTTCAAGCGCTTATCGAGGAAAAGTCATGCGGCTGTGGTCTCTGCACCCCGACTATCTGGATGCCAGGGGGCTGGTGGCGCTCTGGCGAGAGGGTCTGCTGGCGCAAAATGTTTTACTAGGCAAGACGAAAGGCTATACAAACCATCCGCAGTTGACGCGGTTCAAACAGAACAGGAACCCGCCCGGGGCGATCGCCAGCTACCTGCGTTGTGTGGCCGACGAGGCCGACAGGAGGGGGTATAACTTCGACAGAAGCAGGCTGGTAAACAGGCGCATCATGCATAAGATCCCGGTCACCAGTGGCCAACTGGAATACGAATTCCAACACCTGTTGAAAAAACTCAGGGTCAGGGCGCCAGGCTTATACCAGCAGTTAAAAACGGTTAAAAAGATCAGGCCCCATCCCCTGCTTGAAAAAGTGCGCGGGGAAATAGAGGACTGGGAGATACTCTGACAGGGGCGCGGCTAGACCTTGTTGCGTAACTGCAGTTCGCGTGGATGGGGTTCAAGGTAATACTGCGACGAAATATAGTCATTCGGGTGCAGGCGTAGATAGTGCCTGATTAAGGTGATCGGCACTATCAACGGCAACTGGCCGCGGCGGTATTCATCAATCACCTCGAGCAGCTCCTGTTTATCCGCTGCCGACATGTTCTCCTTGAAAAACCCCATGATATGCTGGAGCACGTTGGTGTGGGTTTTGTTGGTGGCCAGTTTTTTCAGGGCCCGCATCAGCAGGGTCAGGTATTCCTCAGCCGTTTCGGACAAGTCGCCTTTGCCGGCCTCGGCGACCAGTCTGCCGAGCTCGCGGTATACCGGCTCATCATGGGCGAGGACGGTAAATTTATGCCGGCTGTGAAAATCGACGAGACTGGCGGATGTCAGGCCTTGCTGCCGGTATTGCTGCCAGCGATGATAAATGAAAACGCGCTCGATGAAATTCTCGCGCAAATGCGGGCCCATGAGGCGGCCTTCTTCTTCCACCGGTAACGCCGGGTATTGCCGCATGATGCCGGCGGCGTAGATCCCTGACGAGGACTCCAGTGGGTTACCTGCTTCATTGTAGACCTTTACCCTCTCCATACCGCAACTTGGTGATTTGCTTTTGAAGATGTAGCCACTGAGGTGATTGCATTCTGCGGCTGTTTTTTCTGCATAGGCGATCAACTCGTCAGTGACATCGGTATCAGGGTCTCTGACACCGCGGAGACGGATCCTGTCCCCGACCTTGACCAGCCGAATGGGTGGCCGGGGTATGCCCATGCCAATGGCCACCTCGGGGCAAAATGCCTGGAAGTCAAAATATTCGCCGAGTGTGTCGGTGATGTAGCGATTATGCTTATGTGAACTGTCAAAGCGGACTTGTTCACCGAGTAAGCAACTACTGATCCCCAGCAGGATCTTCTGGTTCGTCATGAGGTTTCGCCCTGGCCTTCCTGTCAATAACTATACCTGAAAGCAGAAGACTTAAAACATGGACAAACGAGGGGAATTGTAAAACAAGGTAAAAGCTTCAATAGCTGTCGTACCCGATTTTTCCGGGTAAAGATGACCGAGCTGCATCCGCAATATGGATGTCAGCATTTGCGCCTGGCGCTTTCAGGAAAAATCACTGCTGTCCCGTTAATTCCCTCTCCCTTCGGGAGAGGGTTAGGGTGAGGGGATTTAGATTCGATAACACATTG
>NZ_JAVVES010000120.1:0-3465 GCF_032250955.1 Sulfuriflexus sp.
GGAGTTGGCGCGCAGGTTGTCGGCGGCGCTCCATAGGCGTTTTTCGATGGCTTCGATGTGTTCAAGTTGGGACATGTAGTTCGTGTTCTCGTTATTCAGTGGTTTTTTCTATCCGCACCAATGCTTTCATGCACAAAGTGCTGCGGTGCTTTGTTGTGACCCCTCTTCAGGGTAGCGCGGGATGGTTGCAGCAGGGGGAATATGAGGGACGAATAATCGTGCATGGCCATAGGCTTTTATCTTATGATGTTATTCTATGCAAATCATTACTAAACATTTATTTTTCAATAACATGCCAGCTTAAAGAGCGCGTAATTCGTGACCCCGCTCAACGGCGTAATTTTATTTGGTACACATGTCTCCCCCTGTGGAAACATCGCCTCCAGGCACTAGCGGCCGAGAACCAGCTTTATCTAATGCACCACCTGAATATACCTGAATTTTGGTATTTAATCTTAAGGGGTGGATACCCGGGACAGGGCACGTAGGCCGCTCAATACGGCGGTCGCTTTTAAGCGCTCAGATCATCAGCCGCCAAGAATTCGGTTTCCGGATAAACATCGAACCGTGCCTCTAGCTGTACCGCTACCTAGGGCGAGGCCGGCGTATCAACCGTGGAGGGTTCGCTGTCATCCTGCCAGGTGGCGGCCACGCCGGCTTCGAGCACTCGCCCGTCAGCCGTTTGCGTGCCCAGTTGCAGGGGTATGACGTTGCCCGGCAGCACCTGGTTAATCAGGTCGGCGATGTCCTCGGCGAGCATGTCCCGGGTGTGCAGTGACACCCAGATGCCGCGGCAGTCTGCTGTCAGCAGCCGGGGCAGGTACTCTATTAATGGTTGGAGGTCAGAGCGGATATCCCAGACCTTGCCCTTGGCGGCGCGGCCGAAACTGGGCGGGTCCATGATCACCATGTGGTAGCGCTCGCCCTTGCGGACCATGCGCTCGACGAAGGTCATTACATCTTCGCGGATGAAACGCGCGCCTTCCTCGCCCACATTCAGGCGCGCCAGTTCCAGCTGGCTGGCCTGGGCATCGACATGCGTGACCCTGGCCCCGGCCAGCACCGCGGCCTGGGTGGCCCCGCCGGTGCCGGCAAACAGGTTCAGGACGCGCAGCTCGTCAATGTGGTCGCAGCCTTGCAGGCGCTCCCGCACCCATTGCCAGCAAGTAGCATGCTCGGGATAAACGCCGACCTGCCCGCCTTTGCCGGGTCGGCAGTGCATGCGCTGGCCGGCGATGGTCAGCGTCCAGCTCGCCGGCACGTCTGCCGCGCGTTTTTGCCACTCGCCGTCCGTGATGCGGGTGCCACTGTAGATCCAGTCGGCGTCCCAGTCCTGCAGTCGGCGCGGGCCGCTGGCCTGGGGGGCGGGGCGATCGATAACCACGCCACCAAAGCGCTCGAGCTTGCGGCCCTGCCCGAAATCAAGCAAGGCGTATTCGTTCACTTTCAGGGTAACTGCCTGGCTCATCTTTTGTCCCGTCTTCAATACTGATTACGCCTGAGTATTTTACCCATGCCTGAAACTCGCCACACCATAGCCACTCGTTTTTCTGGCGGCAAAGTCCGCTACCTTATCAAACTAATCCGTGCCCGGCTTGCGATAACAGAACTTTATAGGTAGCTTGAATGCATGATCGCAACATTCACCATCGCTGCCCTCGACCCTGA
The DNA here is from genome assembly GCF_032250955.1 of Sulfuriflexus sp. NCBI lineage: Bacteria > Pseudomonadati > Pseudomonadota > Gammaproteobacteria > Chromatiales > Granulosicoccaceae > Sulfuriflexus > Sulfuriflexus sp. Next base: position 1,669 of record NZ_JAVVES010000120.1, read on the forward strand.
AACGAATACCCTCGGCATCGCCTCTGCCTCGAACTATCTGGCGATCGGCTCACTGGTCCCGCATATTTCTGTCACGGCAGGGCTGGTGGCCAGCCAGTCTATGGCCAACCCGAGGGCCAGTCGCCAGGCACTTGATTGCCTTGAAGACGGCCATAGCGTGGAACAGGCCCTCGACGTGTATTTATCCCATGATACCTATGCTGATTTCAGGCAGGTCGCGATTATGAATCTTGATGGTGATGCGGTTATTCATTCCGGCAGCCAGTGCATACCCGCTGTCGAGTCCACGCAGGGCAAGCATTTTATATGCCTTGGCAACATGCTGGTTGAAGGCACCGTCGCGGCAATGGCATCACGCTACGAGGCCTCCAGGGCCGGGGGACGGCCAATGGCGGAGGCGCTGCTTGATGCCTTGCTAGCCGCCCAGGATGCCGGGGGCGACAAGCGGGGCAAGCTTTCTGCCTGCCTGCGGGTTAGCCGCAAGGATGCCGGCTACATGGCGACAAGTGACAGCTTGATAGATCTTCGGGTCGATGCTTCCCCTGCTCCCATTGCCGAATTAAGACACTGTTATGCCGTGAACCAGCTATATAACAGTGCCTGCATGAGCCCTGAGTGGCTCGAGCTGCCGGCGCTGCAGGATAAGGAAAGACTGCTGCTTGAGCGGTTTGCCACACTTTACGGTGATTCAGGCGTGAATGTCATGGAGCCCGGGCACCTGACCGGCATCTTCACGCAGCAAAATATTCCTCATCTACTCGATACCTCGAGCGCCAGAATCAACCAGGCATTCTTTGCCCACATAGAATCCATGCCGCTGCTCAGAAATCCGTCCAGTTCTCAGTGACGAAACGGCCCTGCTGTTTTTCAAGACGGGTTCGCATTCTGGCCAGACCCTCGACGGCGATGTCAGCGGGGATGCTGTAACATTTTATCTCTTTGATGCTGGATTGTAATTCCGGGACTTCAGCAGAGGCGACGATGAACAGCTCGCAAAAGTCACCTTTTTCCATGTCCAGGGTTGTTGCCTCGCCGGCGCGAAGCAGCTCGTATGCGGTTGCCTTTTTCTGCAAGACAATGGCACTGGTTTCATTCTCATGATCACCCGCGCCGTTTACCACGCTGACCGGGATACTGATATTGCTGGGCACAAAATTGTAGGGCAACTGGAAGGTCATATTTTCAGGCATTTCAATCGGGAAGGTGTTCATCGGGTACTGGCCGGGTTTACCGTCTTCCCTGGCTGTTTCATACGTTCTGACAAAGGCATTAAAACTCAAATCATGAAACTTGAGCGCCGATGAAATATAAAAGCCTACATTGATATAATCCTGACCGTTTACTCTACATATCTCGCACTTGTTCCTGAAGATAATATTGTCTTTTTGCAACACAAAAAATTTATAAACCACCGAACCAAGCAGGACGGTGGGCAGGATGAGTGCAAGTACGGCGCTGATTACCTTGCCGGTAACAAAAAGTATCTTTTCCTCGCTCTCGAGACCCGGCCCATTACCCAGCAGTTCCTGCCAGAAGATAAACAGAAAATCATGGAAACGATAATCGGACTCGGTTGCGAACAAAAAGATCACTGCCATCAAGGCCGCCAGGGCCGCGCAAATAAGCAAGTACACAGTGATAAGGTGGCCCAGGCCATGGGAGGCAATATACTGCCTTACTTTAAAGTTCTTGATCGGGTGCATAACGACTATACCTTTTTACACTGCTGTCCCGTTAATTCCCTCTCCCTTCGGGAGAGGGTTAGGGTGAGGGGATTTAGATTCGATAACACATTGT
>NZ_JAVVES010000121.1:0-3410 GCF_032250955.1 Sulfuriflexus sp.
ACTGAAATCGCCTTATATCACGCGCTTGGAGCGCTACCTGCCCCGAAAACTACCCATGAATTTTTCTGACGAGGCAAGAATGTTTATGCCTGAGCAAGTAGAAAATAGCTTGGAAACTCGAAAAAACGATGCATAACAAGGCGCTCGTTAGCAAAAAGGGGACGTAGTGAACCTCCCCCAAGACTACTCAATTTAAACGTTGTAATAGGAGAAAGTAGTGCAAACCATCTCTTGGGATGACTTCACAAAAGTAGAATTACGTGTTGGGCGTGTGCTAAGTGCGGAGGTTTTTCTCGAAGCGCGTAAGCCAGCATATATGTTGCAAGTAGATTTTGGCGAGGAGATAGGCTTGAGGAAGTCGAGTGCTCAGATCACTCACCTCTATAAGCCTGAGGAATTGGTCGGGAAGTTGGTGGTAGCAGTGGTGAATTTCCCAAAGAAGCAAATTGGCCCATTGATGTCGGAGTGTCTGGTTACTGGGTTCCATAATGACAAAGGTGAGGTGGCGCTTTGTGTTCCAGATAAGCCAGTGCCATTGGGTACGAAACTACTATAAGCAGCTTACGTGTCGGGTGAGCTTATACGTTCGGCAGAAGAGTAATGTTCATGAATATCGATCACGTAGCGGTTAATGCCGTTTCCCTGGAAAAAGAGATCCAGTTTTTCGTCGGATTTCTTGGGCTTCAACTTCTTCAGAAATGGGAGTCGCCTCGACAGGCGTATGTCGGCTCGAAAGAGGGAGTGGTGATTGGCCTGATAGAGAATCCTGATTACGATGGTTCAGCATTCACAATGGCGCACCTGGCTTTTAGTGTGTCTGAGGCAGAGTTTGATGACTGGGTGAAGAAGATTAACGAATCTGATTTGCCAGTCATTGCAGGCCCCAAGGAGCAAAGAGGCGGAAGAACCATACTCTTTCACACGCCGAGCAAGAACATTGTTGAAGTCTGTTGTCCTGAAGCTCGGAAGACAATCGAACAGCAAGCATATTAGCCGAATAAAAGGGGTCGGTGACAAAGGGTAATACGAATAATTATCGTTTGTCATAGACCCCTTTTATTGACACAGAATTATGAACGCCCTCTGGAGCCGATCTGTTGCAGACGTCCGTGTGTAACCAGTCATAACTCAATCAATCCCGTTATTTACCACAGTTAATACGAGTAATTATGCATTGAATATGATTATTCGAACTGCGAACATGCATCAATCAGTTAAAGTGGGTTGAGAAGGTTTATCAGGATCTTTTAGCTGGATAACTTGCCCCGCCACGCAAGCTGCGACAGGGTGCTTCGTGAGTTGTTATACGTTCAGGTGTGCATTTATTTACTATTTTATTAGTTAATACCAAGGGATGTAGACATGCTGAGGAAGCACCGGGGCGCCATCGGTAAAATCTATCTGGTTGCCGGCCTGAGCCTGTTGCTGCTGACCGGTAGCTTCTACCTATTCGGCTTCAAGCCACTCTCCGATCGCCTGCACTTCGAGCATGCCTTTGAAATGGAGCATTTCCTCCACTCCAATCTATGGTTGATCCAGAGTGTGATCAATAAGCACTATGACTTGTCCCGGCAGAGCGCCAGCCGTACTGCCATCCGCAAGAAGCAGGCAGCCTACCTGCGCGGCGAGGTGAGCCGGGAAGAACTGGTGGCCTTTAGTGTACCCAAACTCGGAGACGCCCTGCGCGCTAATGACGATATCGCGGGCATTGCCCGTTTCGACCCGGCTGGCAAGTTGTTATTTAATGTGGGGCAGCAACTGCCCGAAGGAATCGCAGAACGCTGTGTTCTTGCGAAACTTGAAGCAATCAGAATGCTGAGTCCAACGCAGATCGGGGACAAGCGGCGGCTACTCTATTGCACACCCATCGTGGATCGGGATGGCAGGCGCGTCGGTGCTGATATTCTGATCATGAAGGAGGATGCCATTCAGCAGATCATCGATGATCCACAGGGTTATGATAACACGGTGATAACTGCCGGTGTGGCCAGCGATGGTAGCATCATCTACTGGCCCGGCAAGCAGAATGAATTACCTGCCCGTGGCGTACTCGAGAACTTTATCAAGACTGGTGCCACGCAAGGTGGCTATCTCATCATCTCGAAGGAGATGAAAAACAATGGTTGGCTGCTTTACACAGTGGTCAATGAGGAGCTCTTCTTTGCCGACATCAATCGGCAACTTATGCTACTGCTGAGCGTGATCGTCGGTGTCGCGATATTGTTGTTTGTGCTGACCATGGTCGTCCTGCAGCCCATCATCCGCACTCTCCTGAAGGAGCAACAACTGTTTGAACAGTCACACCGCGATGGGCTAACCGGACTGTACAACCATACCTACATGCAGGAATTGCTGGACCGTGAACTATCTCGCGCCCAGCGCCACAAGCGTCCCCTGTCGATCCTGATGTTTGATCTCGATCACTTTAAACACATCAATGATACATACGGCCACCTGGCAGGCGATGACATGCTACAAAACATCGCCAGGGTGGTGCAACGCAGTGCACGTAAAGAGGATATGGCCGCACGCTATGGTGTCGAAGAGTTCATGCTGATACTACCGGAGACAGATAAAGAGGAGGCATCTATTATGGCTGAGCGTCTGCGTTCTGATGTCGCTTCAACGAGGATTGCAACTGATGCGGGGGAGCTCGGAATCACTATCAGCATAGGTGTAGTCAGTTACGATTCCTATGGAAGTGAAATCACAAAACGTAACATCATACGCACAGCTGATAAGGCCATGTACATCAGCAAGAATGGCGGTCGTAACAGGGTAACAGTTGTTGATCTGCCAGCATGAAGTAGCTTTGGAACAAGGTGTTCGGGTCTTCTGGCCTGAAGATGTTTTTTATTAATCAATCCTTTGCGGCCTCTGCGTCTTTGCGTGCTTTGCGTTTATTACCGGAAAACAAAGCATGATTGCGCAGATCAAAATGGCGTAGTGACTTTATTTACGGTTAAAATATTTTTCTATTTCGCCAACGTCATGAGCAATATCGCCGCACCAAGCCCGGCACTGACATAACTTATTAGTGGGTCAGCGGACTGCATCAGGATGGCAGCGGCGATGATCAGGGCGGCACCGGTTATGCCGGCAAGGAGGCGGCGGTTGTTCTGGCGCATGTCATGCCGAAGCCGGGTCAATTCTTCTGACTTCCATACGACCTCGAGCTTGCCGTTGCGGGCCTTGTCGAGTACTTCGTGCATGAGCAGGGGGAGTTCCGGTAGCTTTTCCGCCATGAGCGGGGCGTTGCGGCGCATGGATTTTGCCAGTCCGCGCCAGCCGACGTGTTCATTCATCCAGCGTTCAAGGAAGGGCTTGGCCGTGGTCCACAGGTCGAGGTCGGGATACAGTTGGCGGCCGAGGCCTTCGATGTTGAGCAGGGTCTTTTGCAACAATACCAG
>NZ_JAVVES010000122.1:0-3340 GCF_032250955.1 Sulfuriflexus sp.
TTAGTGGTTCAGATGTTCGAGTTGCCAACGATGCCCTGGGATTGGCAGCCGCTGTGACCCAGGAGGTCGTAGAGACATCCGGTCTGAATATTACCGCTCCGCCAAATGCGGGGCTAACTGGCTCGATACTAAACGGCAAAATCGATCCCAAGTTCATACTGGTCACGCCGGTTACGGGTGACGTGGATAGCATCAAGGCGGGGACGATAAGTTCTGAGGTCATCAGTAAGACGGCGCTTAAAATTAGCAAAGTAACGACTGTAGTATCCATTTTCATGGCGGGAGCGGATAATTTTTCTAATGCGGAGCAGTTAGGTGGTTTTGGAGGGGCGGCAGTCTTTACAACTGTTGATGTGGCCGTGATAGTTGTTCTTAGCCCAACTGGTGTAGTTGGGATTATTGGAGGCATCGCATTTGGTTCAATAGGTGGTTCTGCAGGGTTGCATGAGCTCGTTCAAGAGAACGTTGTAAGTCCTTTCAGTGCAGGACTGAGAAAGACTGCGGAAGCATTGCAACAACCTCAACCGATCTTCAAGCGTATATTCTTTCCTCGAGTTCCGGATACCCAGAGGGTTGGTCAATGAACAATTCTGGTAGTAAGGAGGAGATCAGAATAATTGATTGGTATTACTACTGGGTGTATCGATTGCAGCTTAAACTATCAGGTCCCAGTGACCCACATGGGTGGGCGTTCCACACGATCAACGTACAAATCATGGTTGTGTTGTTTGCAATTGCCCTAGTGCTTCAATATGCTTTAATTGAAGGCCTGAACAAGCAAGAGTACAACCTTGTGATGGTTCTTTGTGTTGTTTCGCTCGGTTACCTCGTTACATATTTTATTGTTGGCGACGAGGAATCGCGGAAAAGGCGTACAAAGCTTATCGAAAAGCAAAGTAAAAAGAAGTATAGGTGGTTGCTATATATAGTTCCTCTTATTTCGATTGGTGCAGTCTGGGTTATTCTAGGGTGGTTTTTTATATGGTCAACGTGAGAGGAGCGAATACGGTTTGCTCTTCTTCGCATGTTCGGAAGCACACCTCGAAGCACACCTCGGGTTCGCTTAGTCGAGATCAACATGGACATCCAGAGCGCCGGCCAAAGCCGGTGGTAGATCAAGCGGTGAAAGCCTGCTATCTGGAAAGGGTTAGCAGCCCACCAGAGCCCCGAGTCATGGGCGGATGTTCGTGAGGGCATCCGTTAAGCGTTGACAGGGGAAGGTACAGGCTCGGTATTGAGCTCCGAAATCACGTCGAGAATGCCGACCTTGTTGGGTGAAGGGGAAGGCAATACGGTTAGCCGCATCATGCGAGTGGCCGGCCGGTTCTCCGGAGTCAGAGACCCGGCGCATGTACTGATGTCTGCCACACGGAAGCCGGGAGGCCCCGTTCCGTGCCGTCGAAGGTTCCACGACGGTCGGGCTGAGGAAATAGTGAAATGAGCTCAGCCTTGAGAACGGGGAGTCGGACAGGACCATAGTAGCGAAGAGACAGGCGAACAACATTGACGAAGAAGATCTTGAAGATGGCGGAGTCTGAGGAGCGAAGGGTTCTGGCTGAGAGGAAGGCTGAGCAGGCCGCTGTGACTTCGACACAGAGCGGAGGGCAAGCAGGATCGGGATTGCTCAGGCTGCGCAAGGCAGCGAGACGGGACGCCTCGTTGCGCTTCAATAACCTGCTGCATCATGTCAGCGAAGATCGGCTTGAACAGGCCTATCGGTCGCTGAATCGTCGGGCGGCGACGGGTGTGGATGGTCAGACCTGGGAAGGCTACGGCGCCAACCTGCAAGAGAACCTGCAGGCGTTGCACCGGCGCATTCACACAGGCAGCTACCACCCCCAACCGTCCCGGCGTATCTGGATCCCCAAGGCGGACGGCCGGCAACGGCCGATCGGGGGACGCGCAGAGCGAGGGCGGGTTCTTCTCAAGAATCAAAGAAGGGGCCGCCACGGGGTTTCGCAAGTTTTTCAATACAGACCAGTACAGCTTCGAGAATCTTGCCAAGGCGTGTGAGCCGGATTGTGATTTTGATGCATTGCCGGAGGGTGTGGTAGAGTCGGCCGAGCGGCTCACCGCTGGAACGCTGGGTGCCCTCGCGCCGGGCGAGGCGATCATATCGCAGACGGCATCTCGCGTCGCTGCGAGAAAGGTGGCGGGTACGGCTGCGCGTCAGGCCGAGAGGGCAACGGTTACGAGGGGGGTGGCGCGCTTCCCAGAACAGCCCGGACAGGTCCGGCACATCTTCCGAGACGCTCCCGGCCACCTCGCTGACACGCCAGCAAACCGGACGCTCCTACAGGGGCTTGCGGACGATGCATCAACGACTCTCGGCACGGACAGGTTCGGAAACGTGTGGTCCGCGCGAACGCTGGACGACGGCACTCAGGTGTGGGTTCAGACCCGCAATGGAGTCATCCAGAACGGCGGACTGAACCAGACGCCTCGGGTCTTCAACCCAGAGACCGGCTTATCGGGGCAATAGGAGGATCTATGGACGACACGCTGACCACGCGAGATGCCTATGCGGCGATGTTCGCTTTTCTCGAGGAGATCTACAGGCGCACGGAGTCTGACGATCTAGGCGCGCTGCTTGGAGGTATGAGTCTTCTGGAGGATGGAGGAACCGCCGACCCTGCCCATTGGGCAGACTGGCAGGCGGCGGTACGCACGGCAAAGGAGCACAACGTCAATTTAGACCTCGATCTGAGGGAAAATGATAGTACATAGCGGCGAGCACCAGATCCGATGTTACAAGGGGAGCAGGGAACGCACTGAACTTCGGCCGCAATAATCGAAAACTCGATTTCCTCTTCAATCGAAACATCCGGGAATAACATGAGGAATAACATGGACAGCCATCGGCTGAAGAGCTGGTTCCGATCTTCGTGCAGTCGCTATCGGCGTCAATCAAAGACTGAACCCTGCTGTTGCATAAATTCCGGACTTTGATGCGCAAGGAGGCAATAACCGTAGGGGTTTGACGGCGTTTCTGTAGGTGTCGCCAAAACTCACCGTTGGTGAGGTTACGCGACGCTGAATTTCAGGCCCGAATCAGCGCGCATAACCCCTTGAAAATAAGAAGCGGCCAGACCGTTGCGATATAATTGGTGGCGACAAAACCATTACCAAAAACGCAAACGGAGGGCCGCTTCAGATGAAGTATAGCAAAGCTGAAACCGTTCAGAAAACCCATCACCTTCCCACGCTCAAGTTCGAAGACCAGCAGCTCACTTCGTTCTCCGGATTACTGCTCTTTCAGCAACTGTTCAACGTCATTGATTTGCGTGAAAGCCTGCGCCGATGCTTTCGGCACCAAGCCGTTGGATCGATTTTTGGTAGT
>NZ_JAVVES010000123.1:0-3185 GCF_032250955.1 Sulfuriflexus sp.
GGTGTTATCGAATCTAAATCCCCTCACCCTAACCCTCTCCCGAAGGGAGAGGGAATTAACGGGACAGCAGTGACTTATTTTTTCTGTCGTCTCTGCCATTTTCCCGTTCATGCCGAGGCAAAGGGAGTTTTTACTTGACGGTGCCTCCGGGGCGGCCCCATGGCGAAGCCTCCAGCCAGGTATCGATCTCCGCAACAGGCATGGGTTTGCCCATATAAAAGCCCTGGCCACAATCACAACCCAGGGCGACCAGTTCATCCCAGATCGCCTTACTCTCGACGCCCTCGGCGACGACGCGCAGGCCCAGGTCATGTGCCATGGTGATAGTGGAACGCACGATGGTTGCCGAGTCCTTGTTTTCCAGCATCTCCATAACAAATGACATATCAATCTTCAACGCGTCCATCGGTAGTTTGCGGAGATAGCTCAAGGACGAATAGCCCGTTCCAAAATCATCAATATAGAGAGCGATGCCGAGGTCCTTGAGCGCCAATAGTACCTGCAAGGCCCCCGCAGGATCCTGCATCAAGGCACTTTCCGTGATCTCTATTTCCAGCAGGCTCTTATCGTTGCGGTAAAGCTTGCGCAGGCGCCTGATCCTTTTCAGCAATGTGGGGTCGAGCAGGTCGCGCGCCGACAGGTTAATCGCAATCGGCACCTCGAGTCCGTCCTGCATCCAGGAATACGACTGCTCCAGTGCTATCTCCAGCACCTCGTTGGTGAGCGTGCTGATCATGCCGGTGTACTCGGCGAGGGGAATAAACTCAGAGGGAGATATCATGCCGAGATCATGATGACACCAGCGCGCCAGGGCTTCAAAGCCGCAAATATGATTCGTCGCCATGCTGATTTTTGGCTGGTAGAACAACGACAGCTCACGCATCTGCAATGCCTTTTGCAGATCGGTAGCGAGTCTCAGGTGCCGCTTTTTATCCTTCATCGGATCCGATTCGACTGAATAAAACACATATTCCTTGCCGGAATTTTTGGCCAGCTGCACGGCAATGTCAGCGTGCCGAATCAGATGGTCAAGATCATCGCTGGCATCCGGGAAAATCACGATGCCTGCCCGTGCCCTGATGGAGACGTCAATATTTCCTGTTGTAGTGGGGCTATCCAGAGAATTGAGTATAGTGACGGTCTTTTTCTCAGCGTCGCCACTGTTCGCCCCCGGCAAGAGCACCGCAAATTCATCGCCTCGCATGCGTGCTGCAACCTGACCCGTCTCCAGCAGTTCCCCGATCCTATGACCAGCTACCCGCATCACTTCGTTACCTGCCTCGAAACCGAGTGTATCGTTGATATCCTTTAAATGATTTATATTGAATAGCAATATCGCCAGGGGCTCATCACGATTCTGAGCGGATTGCTTGCGCTGGTGTAATTCCTCTTCAAGAAAGAGGTGGTTGGGCAACCCGGTGATGTTATCGTTATAGGCCGTGTGCTGCATTGCCGCCTGGGCCTCTTCATTCTTTATGTGTGTCCGCAAGGCGTTAATACCATAGGCAAGGTCCTGTGACATTTCACGCAGCACAGCGATTTCATCATCATCAAAGGCGTCGTTTTTCGCCTCACATATGCTTAACACACCAAGTACATCGGTTCCTGTGAACAACGGTAATGAGACAATAGCAGCTACATCCATCTTGCCGGCCTTATTCTGTTCATGCTGATAATCCGGGTTCGATCGCAAGTTCTTAATCATCTGCATTTTCCCCGTGCGGATGACCTTTTCTGACAGTCTGCTATAGATGTCCGGGCCGTTGGCCACGGGAGGGGGGTATCTTCCCGCATTCCCCGTATCCTCTGCATGTGCCACAACTTCAAGTTGCTGCTCGTTATCGCGCTGCCTGTATTCTACCCAGGCCATACTGTAACCTCCCTCTTGCACGGCAATGCGACACATCTCCTCGAGTAGTCCCTGCTCGTCTTTCGCCCTGACAAGCGCCCTGTTGCCGGCACTGAGGGTATGCAGGGCGCGATTGGCGCGACCCACTTCCCATTCTTTCAGTTCCAGGTCATTATGTCGTTGCTGGATTGTCGCCGCCATGTCATTAAAGGTATCGGCCAGCAGGGAGAATTCGTCATTACGCTTATCCAGCTTGATGCGCGCATCAAGCTCACCTTTGCCGAGTCGTCTGCTGAAGCTGGCCATAACCGCTATCGGGTCGAGCATGAAACGTTTTGTACCTAACCAGGTGATAGCGATCACCGTCATTACGCCAAGCAGGACCATCAGAATATTGAATCTGAATGCCTGGTTTACCGGCCTGTATGCGACATCGAGCGGAATGCCGACGCGTACGTAAACGTTGTTACTGACCTGTTCGCTGAGCCCGGCATAGGCATATAGCAAGCGGTTGCCTTGCCTGCCCGTAGCAACCGAGACGCCTTCGCCTTTTTGTTGAAATATCTCCTGAACAATGGCCTCGTCACTGATGTTATTACCCAGCCAGTTCTCTGCCTCCGGATACTGCACCAGTACCGTGCCCTCAGCATCGAAAATAGTGACCGTGGTCCCGACAGGCAGTGACAGCTTCGTCAACTGGTGGCTTAACCAGGCAAGTTCAAAGGCGGCGAAGATGATCCCGTCGGGGCGGCCCTCTGCGTTCAGTATCGGATAACCGAAATTCAGGCCGCTCTTATGCGTGATCCGGCCAACCTGGTATTCACCGATAGAAAAGTCGCCACTCTGCATGGCGCGCTGAAAATAACCACGATCCTGAATCCGGACAGGCACGGGCATATGCAGGCCACTGCACCACATTAAACCATCGGCATCGGCGACCCCGAAATTACTATAATAGGTATAGGCACCAAGCAATTTGGTCAGGGTGCGCCTGCAGGCAATCGGGTCACCATCACGTATATCAGCATGCAAGGCCAGGATAGGCAGCAGGTTACTGGTACCGATGATGATCTCACGCTGTTCCTGTTGAACCTGCCTGGCCAGGTGAAGCGCTGTCTGCTGGATGGCGAATTTCTCATGTTCACGCCCCTTCAGGGTATCGTAGAACATTAACGCAAATACCGGGATCACGGCGAAGATAAATAACAACAGCACCCGGTAACGAAGACTGAAAAACTTTTTCATCTGAATATACTTTCCTTCACTGCTGTCCCGTTAACTTTCACAGCAAAACCATCTGATTGACATCGTGTTGATTATCGCGTGGTGGATCGCC
>NZ_JAVVES010000124.1:0-3180 GCF_032250955.1 Sulfuriflexus sp.
CTGATGGATATGTGGGTAACTGGATACTGCGCAGTTACCCACATACCCACAGCCCCTACTACGACTGGCCATCCGACTCCTCAGAGACGGGTGGGTTAATCCAGACCGCCTGCGGCAGTTCCGGCGGCTGCGGCAGCCCGTTAACAAAACGCTCCGGATGCGCGTCATAAGCGGCCGCCAGCGTCGTTTGCCGTTGTGCGGTCAAAGTCGCTGCTTGACCATAGTGAACCGTTGCCGGCGTCATCAAGCCCAGGCTGCTGTGGCGATGTTCGTTGTTGTACCAGTAGAAGAACTCTCGCGCCCAGGACTGGGCGTCGGCGAGACTGCCAAAGCGAGCGGGATAATCCGGCCGGTACTTCATCGTCTTGAACTGGGCCTCGGAGAAGGGATTGTCATCCGATTAGTCATCTTGATGCTCCCTTGGAAAACGCAAGTTCTGAAGTTTACCCGCCCGGAACTGTCTGAACATTGCCAGGGTCTCAGGTTCGTCGGGAAACAGATATAGTCCCGTCTGAGGATCCTTGGCGACCTGGATCCGCCCATTCTTGATATGGTAGTGGATCGCGTTAGGGGTTATCTCCAGGTGCTGTGCCACCTGTGGTACGGTTAAATGACCAGGAATACGACGGGGGTTGGAGCGAGGTCGTTCCTGCAAGATGTCGTGCTTCAAGCGAATACCGCGCACCGTGCTCGGCAAGACCTTATCCGGTCGCGTCGGCGAGCGATAGCCATGAGCCGTCAAATAGGCAGCTATCTCCTCATCCGTTCGCTCCTCCCGGCTGAGATCGACGATAAGTTGTTCCATCTCAGCGGCCTTTGACAGTTCGGCAAAGGACCCGACAGGGATAGGGATTTGTAGGGTTGTTGTGTCACCACCTTGCCACACAATACGTGTCTGGATGCAGTCGCGGGGTTCCCGATGGATGACCACTTTTTCTACGAGGCAGCGGAGCAACGCCTTTTTTTGTTCCGGTCTCAGTACATCCCCTTGCCACAGTTGGGGAAGATTCTGACCCACGCCCAAAAAGGCTTCTTTGAGTTCAGCCGGCAAGGGTAAGAGACGTAGATAGTCCTTCTTTTTGCGGCCGTAGCTATCCTCTGCCTCCTTGAGCGCACGCAAGGCGGCCTCCCAGCGCCGTTCCAATTCTGCGGCCACGAGCCGGTTGTCGGGATCGACACGATTGTATTGCCGCTGGGCTAGTTCCGCCTCGTAGCGCAGGCGAGCGAGTTGCTGCTGATGGGCCTGATCCACTTTTTCATCTGTTTCTTTCTGAGCTGCCAAGGCCTGCTCATAAGCGTCCAGTTCGACCGGAGAAAGTACCTGGAAAAATGCATCGACAACGCGCTCTTCGATAGGGGTCCCTGGGATATATTGACACACCGGTCCCTGGTAGTGACGCCGCCTATAGTCGCAGACATAGCGGACGCCATGCTTATACTCCACCAGCATCTTGTGACCGCACTCTCCACAATAGACGAGACCCTGCAAAAGGGCAGCTCCCTTTCTGGGCACACCGCAGGTTTTATTGCGCTCGTAACTGGCGTGGTTATCTTTCAGCATCGCCTGAATCCGCTCGAACGTCTGCCAATCAATATACGCTGGATACTTGTCATGGACAAGAATGCGCCACTGCTCCATAGGCAATCGTTTCTGCCTGGCTTTGCCCGAGTCATCACGCACTGTTTTCGTCCGGCCGTAGACAAAGGCGCCGGCGTAGGCGGGGTTCTTGAGGATTTCAATGATGGCCGTCATGGATGGTCTCCTCCATACGGGCTCACCGAAACGGTCACGACGGGGAATCAGAAGCGAGTGTTCAGCAAAGAAACGCAGCACTTTGCTGGCCGTTCTCAGGCGCAGAAACGTATCGAACACGAGCTGAATCCGCTGTTGGACCTCGATGTTGGGATCCTTGACCACCCGGCCGAGGTCATCACGCGTCAGACCGGTGGGCAGCGGCAGTGCTAGTTCACCGCGTTTGGCCTTATTGAGAAGACCCGCCGTCATCCGTGCCTGAATCAGGTGCAGTTCCATTTCTGAGAGCTGCCCCTTGATGCCCAGCAGCAAACGGCCATTGGGCGAAGCCGGGTTGTAGATGCCATCTCGGTCGCCGATGAGGCAGTTTTTGTACCCGCACACATCCAAGAGCGGATACCAATCAGAGCAATTTCGCGAGAGACGTTGCACCTCCGAAGAGACGATGATCCCTACTTGTCCTAAGGCGACCTGAGAAACCATCTCCTTGAAACCTTCTCGAAAACGGGCTGAAGCGGCTGACACCGCCAGGTCCGTATCAATGGTCTCAATATTCGCTTCCGGCCACCCCAACTCCTGGGCACGCCGCTCGAGCGCGTATTGTAAGCGCAGGCTCTCCTGGTTGGAGAGAACCTGGTGGGGCGTCGATTGGCGCACGTAGATGATCGCCTTGCGCGCCAGGTGGCTCCGGGTTACCAGTTCGGATGTGCTCATAGATCACCTCCTGCATGATGAGGGTTAGTTCATCGCGGATTTGTTCTCGCCTTGTGGCGGACAGTCTCCCCCAGATTTCGCTTGGCTGGACCGACATACAACCTCCCATTGCTCGGCCAGCGAAATGAGTTCTGTTACGGCGTGCAGTGTGAGCTTGTTTGATGGAGCTGGCCGAGGTGGCGCGAGGTTAGTCGCCGCGAGGGGGATGCGCAACCTCATGACTCCACGGTACGAGACAAAAACATGAGCTGGGCCTCGAGGAGGAGAGCTAACGGAAAGGAAGGGGAGGTGGCGCCCAAACAGAGGATGTGTAGGGTCCGTGACTTCTATCTCGGTTAGTTTTTCATCAGGTCGATCAGTGACGGGGGTATTAAGTTGAGATATCGTCGGACGTGTAGGGCCGGCTGTGGCTGCGGTCCACACCCAGCTTCTCCAGTAACTGGATGACCGATGTGGCGCGCATCGGCGCGCCGCGGTCGGCGTGGAGCGTCAGTTGCTCCGGCGCTATGGCCTGCTTGGCGCAGGTCGCGGCGATGAACTGCCTGGCCAGCGTTGCGGCCTCTTCCTCGGCGATCATCCAGCCCACCACGTAGCGACTGAAGATGTCCAGGATGACGTAGAGGTAGTAGTAGACCAGGCGCGCCGGTCCTTTCAGCCAGGATATGTCCCAGCTCCAGACCTCGTTTGGCCCTCGCGCCAGGAGCTGTGGCCTC
>NZ_JAVVES010000125.1:0-3039 GCF_032250955.1 Sulfuriflexus sp.
AACAATGTGTTATCGAATCTAAATCCCCTCACCCTAACCCTCTCCCGAAGGGAGAGGGAATTAACGGGACAGCAGTGATAGGAAAATATTATTTAGCATGCATTGGACAGCCCGGGAAATGAAAAAACAAATTGATACGATGTATCTGAAACAGGGCATGTATGTGTCCGAGCTGGACAGGCCATGGCTGGAGTCGCCGTTCCTCTTTCAGGGTTTCGTGGTTGATTCAGCTGAAGACCTGCAGCAACTGCAGACACTCTGCGCCTATGTTGTTATCGACCCCGAGAGAGGCGATGACATCGATGTATCGATTCAGCACAGGCCGGCCGCCACAATAGAACGTATTGACCTGGATTCACGGCAGCGCAAGGTAGTGAACGTCTCTTTTGAAGAGGAGATAAGCCATGCCCGCCATATACATGCCCATACCCGCAGCCAGCTTGACGACATGTTCAATGATGCGCGTATGGGCAGGAGTATCGACGTCACGGGGGCCAAGGAAGCGGTTTCGGACATGGTCGACAGCATTGTCCGCAATCCGGATGCCATGCAATGGCTCACTAACCTGCGCAAGCGCGATGAGTACACGGCGATTCACAGCCTGAATGTCTGTATCTTTGCCCTGACCTTTGGCCGCTACCTGGGGCTGAACGAGGAGGAACTGAATGAACTGGGTATCGGCGCGCTCTTGCATGATATTGGTAAAATGCGTATCCCGCTTGAAATCCTCAATAAGGAAGGCAAATTAAACCTTGAGGAATATGCCGTCATCCGCGAGCACGCCCGCCATGGCTATGAGATCCTGCAGGGAACTGCCGGGCTGCCGCCGAGCACACTGGAGATTGCCTATTCACACCACGAGCGCAAGAAAGGCACCGGCTATCCGCAGGGTCTGCGTGATGCTGAAATCCCGCTGTTCGCGAAGATGGTGGCCATAGTCGACATCTACGATGCCATTACCAGTGACCGCGCCTATCATCATGGTATGAATACACTGGATGCACTAAAGAATATGTTTGAGTGGCGTGAGCATGATCTGGACGGTGACCTGGTGGAACGCTTTATCCGTTGTCTCGGTATCTATCCCATTGGCAGCCTGGTGGAGCTGAGTTCCGATGAGGTCGGCATCGTCATTTCCGTGGCACAAAGTACCCGTCTGACGCCGATGGTGATGCTGGTGCGGGATGCGGAAAAGAAAACCATGTTGCCGCCAAAAATTATCGACCTGTCCCGCTTTATGCGCGGCAAGGCCGAGCAGCCACTCGAGGTAAAGAAAGTCCTCGAACCGGATGCCTATGGCATCGACATACGCGAATATATTCAGAAGGAAATCAGGGTCTCGTAGTCAGAAAGCCGCTCATGTGGCACAGATAAGCATAACCCCGTTAGCCCGAATGCATAATCTCTTAAAATTCCTTTTTACCGCGATACTACTGGCCGTCAGCAGCAGTGCTGCTTATGCGGCAAGCGAAAAGACGCTTAGCCTCCGTGACGAAACCGAGCTGACGCTGTCATATTACCCGGCGACGGACAGTAAGCTTTTTATCTGGCTGGCACCGGAGGCCGGCCTGCAACAGGCCGAACGGGATAGCGCCCGGCAACTGGCCGGGGCGGGTATCGAGGTCTGGTACCCGGACCTGTTTGCCGCCAACTTCCTGCCGGTCGTGGCCAGCAGCATGGACAAGATCCCCGCCGGGCAAATCGCCGATCTGCTGGCCGCGGCCGCAAGCACCGGTAAACAGGTTTATTATGTAACCAGCGGCCGCGGTGCAATCCCGGTGTTGCGCGGTATCCGTCAATGGCAAATGGAAAACCCCCTCAGCGATGCCCTGCACGGCTTGATCCTGATGAGCCCGAAATTTTTCCTCGAAACCCCCGAGCCGGGGCAGGCAGCCGAGCTTATGCCGGTGGTCGAGCAGACCAACCTGCCGGTTTTTGTGATGCAACCCGGCCAGTCACCCTGGTGGTGGAAACTGGACCAGACCATCCCGGCACTGGAGAAAGGCGGCAGCGAGGTATTTGTGCGCGCCTTATACGGTGTGCGTGATCGTTTCTATTACCGCTCCGACGCGACACCACTCGAAGACGCCGTTGCCGAACAACTACCCAACCTGCTCATGCAGGCGGCGGCACTGCTCAGTCATCTCGAGCCCAGGCGGCAGGCCGTGGTCAGTGATGAGCCAGTCGAAGAAAAAGTAGCCACAATAAAAAAAGTACGTGAACTAAAAGTCTTCGCCGGCAACCCCGAGCCACCGTCGCTCAGCCTGCCGACGCTTACGGATAAGCGCTTATCCTTGCCTGACTATAAAGGCAAGGTCGTGATGGTGAATTTCTGGGCCTCGTGGTGTCCGCCCTGTGTGCATGAAATGCCATCCATGCAGCGGCTACGTGACATGCTGAGTGACAAGCCCTTTGAGATACTCGCCGTTAACATGGCCGAGGACAAAGCGACCATTCAACGCTTCGTTACCGAAACCGTACAGGTCAACTTCCCGATCCTGCTCGACAGTGACGGCGCCACGCTGAAGAACTGGGGGGTGTTCGCCTTTCCGACAACGTACATCATCGGCAAACAAGGCAGGATCCGTTACGCCCTGTTCGGCGGCAGAGAGTGGGATACGGCAGACGTGTTAAGCGTGCTTAACACTTTAATTGATGAGTAATGATTGATGGCTCACAGAATCCCTTCGGGCTTACACCATAGAACCCTTTCAGGGTTCATTATGCTGTCTCACAGGATCCTATCTGCTCCATTGTGAGTACCCTACGCTTCCTGCGTCAGGGCAACCTCACCCATTTCCAATGGGTCGAGGCAATTATGAGTACCTTAACCTTCGTTCCGAAGGTTCAAGGCAATTGATGATATAAAAGAACATCGATGATTTCGGATTGCTGATTGATGAGCGTTTTTAAAGCCCAGTAAAGTTCGGTATGATATTCACGAATATATAGATCACATCTCTTCACTGCTGTCCCGTTAACATAAGCCTGACAAGCAGTAAGCTTCGAGAAAATAAGGTAACCAGGTTGATTGATGCG
>NZ_JAVVES010000126.1:0-2914 GCF_032250955.1 Sulfuriflexus sp.
TGAAATCGCCTTATATCACGCGCTTGGAGCGCTACCTGCCCCGAAAACTACCCATGAATTTTTCTGACGAGGCTTAATTTCTTTGGTGCCGAAACCTATACCGTGCTCCCTTATGACCAGCACCTGCACCGTTTCCCTGCCTACCTGCAACAGGTCGATATGGAAAGCAACGGCAAGACGATTGACCGTGACGGTGAGCCGGTTGACTACGCTACCGGCCCGGTCCTGTGGGGAGAGTTGGGGATCACCGGCCAGCATGCCTTTTATCAATTGCTGCACCAGGGAACCCACCTGGTGCCAGCCGATTTTATTGTTCCGTACAAGAGCCTGAATCCCCTCGGTGAGCATCACGATATCCTGCTGGCTAATTTCTTTGCCCAGACCGAGGCCCTGATGAAAGGCAAGACACAAGCAGAAGCACGTACCGAAATGGAGCAAGAAGGCCTGGCACCTGAAGAGGTGGAACGCCTGCTGCCATACAAGGTCTTTGCCGGTAACAAGCCGACCAATACGATTCTGTTCGAGTCTCTGACACCGAAGATTTTGGGCTCACTGATTGCCATGTATGAACACAAGATTTTTGTTCAGGGCGTCATCTGGAATATTAATTCTTTTGACCAGTGGGGCGTGGAGCTGGGCAAGCAATTGACAGCAAAGGTCTTTACGGAATTGCGACAAGGTGAGGCAGTAAGCGGACATGATGCCTCGACCAATGGCCTCGTAAACTACTTTTTGCGCAATATTAAAAAGTAGCCTGATTGTGTGTTACCTTATTGAATATGCAGAAGAAAAAAAACAATCTGATTCTCTAATAATATTTTGAGGGCTTCGCAGTGCGCAGCCCCGAGTAGTATGGACGATTTAATATAAATGCATGATTACAATTCAACATCGAAGACTTTTTTGATTACTGGTGGGGCCGGCTTTATCGGTTCTGCGGTCATCAGGTACCTTATTCAAGAGACGAACCACGCAATAATCAATGTCGACAAGCTCACCTACGCAGGCAACCTGGAGTCCCTTGTCGAGGTTGCCGATAATGATCGCTATCATTTCGAACAGGCCGATATCTGCGATGCCGAGGCTATCGAGCAGTTATTTGACAAATACAGCCCGGATGCCGTTATGCATCTGGCCGCCGAGTCACACGTAGACCGTTCCATCAGTGGTCCGGCGGATTTCATCCATACCAATATCACCGGCACCTACATCATGCTTGAGGAGGCTCGCCGCCACTGGATGGCGCTGGATGAAAAGGAAAAGACCCGCTTCCGTTTTCACCACATCTCTACCGATGAAGTGTACGGTAGCCTCGGTGCCACGGGACTGTTCACTGAACAAACTGCCTATGACCCGAGCTCGCCTTACTCGGCGAGCAAAGCCTCTTCTGATCACCTGGTGCGTGCCTGGCATAGAACGTATGGCCTGCCCGTGGTACTGACGAACTGCTCAAATAACTACGGCCCTTACCAGTTTCCGGAAAAGCTGATTCCACTGATTATTCTCAATGCCCTTGAAGGGAAACCATTGCCGATTTATGGTGCCGGCGACCAGATCCGTGACTGGTTGTATGTCGATGACCATGCACGGGCCTTATACAAGGTTGTGACAGAGGGCCTGGTGGGGGAAACCTATAACATTGGCGGTAATAACGAGAAGACTAATCTTGAGGTTGTTAACACGCTGTGCGGCATTCTGGATGAACGTGTCCCTGAACACCCCGCAGGCATTAAGCATTATGCAGATCTGATCACGTACGTGGATGACCGTCCTGGACATGATCAACGTTATGCCATTGATGCCAGCAAGATCATGCAAGACCTGGACTGGCAGCCGGATGAAACATTTGAGACCGGGATGCGTAAAACAGTTAACTGGTATCTGGATAATCAGCAATGGTGCCAGCGGGTAATGGATGGCAGTTATCGTCGCGAACGTCTCGGATTGATCCAGGAAACAAACTCATGAAAGGTATAATTTTAGCCGGCGGCTCAGGCACACGTCTTTATCCAGTTACACACGTTGTTTCCAAGCAGCTACTGCCTGTATATGATAAACCGATGATCTATTACCCGCTTACGACCTTAATGCTGGCGGGTATCAATGATATTCTGGTCATTTCCACACCTCATGACATGCCCTTATATAAGGAGTTGCTGGGCGATGGCAGCCAGTTTGGCATCAAGCTGAACTATGTTATTCAGGATAGCCCGGATGGTTTGGCGCAGGCCTTTATTCTTGGTGAAAAGTTTATTGACGGTGATGCCTGCGCTTTGGTGCTCGGCGACAACATCTTTTATGGACACGGTTTCTCAGAACAGTTGAAAAAAGCCGCCAGTAAAACCGATCGCGCCAGCGTCTTTGCCTATCAGGTTAAAGACCCGGAGCGTTACGGTGTGGTCGAGTTTGATAAAAATAATCACGCCATCGGTCTGGAAGAAAAGCCTGCGCAGCCCAAATCCCACTTCGCCGTGACCGGTCTGTACTTCTATGACCATAATGTGGTCGAGATCGCGCATTCCATCAAACCCTCCGCACGAGGTGAGCTGGAAATTACTGACGTCAACAGAATTTACCTGGACAAAGGCTTGCTGGATGTAGAAGTAATGGGCCGTGGCATGGCATGGCTCGATACCGGGACACATGACTCATTGCTTGATGCGGCCCAATTTATCCAGACCATTGAGCACCGACAGGGGCTGAAGATCGCCTGCCCGGAAGAGACCGCCTGGCGGAATGCCTGGATTGATAATCAGCAACTTGAAAAAATGGCCGTACCCTTAAGCAAGAATGGTTATGGTGAATACCTGCTGGGTTTACTGAAATAACTATCAGTCATCACTGCTGTCCCGTTAACATAAGCCTGACAAGCATTAAGCTTCGAGAAAATAAGGTAACCAGGTTGATTGATGCG
>NZ_JAVVES010000127.1:0-2765 GCF_032250955.1 Sulfuriflexus sp.
GGTACCACAACCGCGATACTTCTATACGTGGACTCTGGACCATTTTGAGTCCCTTCGGACCCTACTTGCTCCGAACACCCCAGAAGCACCAAAACACAGAGGCTGACCGCCAGATGTTTAATACTCATGATATTGCCCCTCAATCCACTGTCCTTCATTCGGATGCACGACCCGTTTTCCGTATTTGGCTGGTTTGAAGGGATAAAGCGGCCCAAGCTTCAAGTAATGATCCGAATGGTGAATGTATCGTTGCTTAAGCAACGCCCGGGATTCTGGGGTCATCAGTAGGTCGCTGCCATGCCAGACATGGGCGGCTAGATTTCTGGCAACGGTAAACAATTCATCAGGAAGGGAAAGCGACGAGTCTTTAGGGTCAATAACATCGAAAGGCACACCGGCATCCACTGCCAACTTATGCATCAGGTAGAGCGGGATACGGGAATATTCGCCACGAACTTCGCGGTCCAGCCAAAGACGAAGCGTTATATCACCGCCCGGCAAACCGGGTGCGCGCTCCTGTTCGATTTCAAGCGTGGCAAGTGGATTCAGTGGCCCGATCCAGCCTTCATTTTTGATCAGCGCACGATCCTGCAACATGCGCGAAAATTCAAAGCTGGCTTCGGGATTGCGGTGGTCTTTCCCCCTGACCACTAGAGGCGGGCGAACTTCAACACGCTCGTGGAAGCTATCCGGGTAACCACCGCCAATATCGGAATGAGCCCCCGGCAGCGTCCATTCGCTGAAGTGATCCGGCAGGTTGCCGGACTCACTCCGTAGACTGTTCAGTGAAAAATTGTGGCGGTGCTCATCCCGCGCCGCAAACTGGACAACCCTGTTCGGCGACAATTAGGATGACCGGTCGCATTGCCTCGCCAAAATGGTTACCCACAAGAGGGTGTTGCCTCACATACTGAGTTACCAGGGACAGTATCTGAGGTAGTGGTGATGGCGAAGACAATGACCAATTCTGGTAGGCAGGAGCTGATCGGTGTTCTGAGGGAGCGCTATGCACAGGGCTCTCGCGCAGAAAAAGGCCGGATCCTCGATGAGTTTACTCTGATCAGTGGGTGCCATCGGAAATCTGCCATCCGGATCCTGAGTGGTGTAGCAGAGCTTGACCCCCAGCCGCGCAAATCCACTCGACCGCGCGTCTACGATGACGCCGTACATCAGGCGTTGATAGTGATGTGGGAGGCCTCTGACAGAGTCTGCGGCAAACGCCTCAAGGCATTGCTGCCAATCCTGCTTCCTGCTCTTGAGCGCCACGGCCATCTCCAGCTCGATTCAATGGTTCATGACAAGCTCATGTCTATGAGTGCCGCCACCATCGATCGCCGGCTCCGTGAGACACGACTCGGGAGCTTGCGTCGCCATGCCCGGAAAAAGTCCACGGCAGTGCAGCGCAACGTGGCGATCCGCACTTTTGCGGACTGGTCTGATCCTTTGCCGGGCTATCTGGAGATGGATCTCGTCGTACATTCCGGTGAAAGACTGACTGGAAGCTATCTGCACACCCTCTCACTTACCGATGTGGCAAGCGGCTGGACCGACTGTGCACCACTCTTGGCTCGCAACGGAACGCTGGTCGTCGAGTCCGTTGAAGCCCTGCGTGGCGGCCTGCCTTTCTTGCTTCGTGGGCTCGATGTCGATAATGGATCCGAGTTTCTCAACGAGGAGCTACTACGGTACTGTGCTCCCCGAGGCATCGAGCTGACCCGATCAAGGCCATATCATAAGAACGATCAGGCCTGGATTGAGCAGAAGAACGGATCGGTCGTCAGACGACTGGTGGGTTACCGTCGGCTCGAAGGTATGGCCGCCTTCGAGGCTCTGTCACACCTGTATGCGGCTGCTCGCTTGTTCATCAATTTCTTTCAACCGTCGTTCAAACTCAAAGAGAAAGTTCGTACCGGGGCCCGTGTCGTGAAGCGCTACCATGCACCGCAGACACCCTGTTCGCGACTCCTGGCATCAGCCACCACTCCCGACGCCATCAAGGTGCGTCTACAGCACATGGCTGAGACGCTGGATCCTCTCCAACTCCTGGATCAGATACGAACCATGCAGCAACGGCTAGCGACTATCGCGGCGGGTGATAAGCCACCGTCCATTGCGCATCATGATGATGACCTCACTTCCTTTCTCGCAAGTCTTTCGACCGCATGGCATGAAGGTGAGGTTCGCCCCACGCACCGTACTAATCCGACTGCAAGTCGACATTGGCGTACCCGCAAAGACCCGTTCGAAAGCGTGTGGCCAAAGGTCATGGATTGGTTGGAAAAAGCCCCCGATCAATCAGCGAAGAGCCTGTTAGAACGGTTGAAACGTGAGCATCCAGGGAAATATTTCGAAGCTCATCTGCGAACACTGCAGCGCAGGGTCAAGAAGTGGCGTGGAGAGATGGCGCTTCGACTGGTGTTTGGTCAAGGAAACAACGATGTAGCCTTCCCTATAGGCGACTATGAAGGAAAGATCAGTGATGTAATACGGAAGCCCCCTCGGTAACATTACTGATGAGGCAGCCAAGTAACCTTATCTGGTGAGGCAACACGACCGGACAAGATAGTTGACGCCAGACAGATTGCTGAGAGTCCTTTGCCCAGCGCATACAAACTCATTCTCTGGTACCAATCAAAAGCGAGCGTTTCCTGATCAAATAGCTCCAAATACCGGAAATCGACATCCATCAACGCGTTATATACGAAATGGAGCATCCGTAAAATTTTCTGCGTTTCAATCTCTAGAAGGAAGCTCCCAGATGGCCC
>NZ_JAVVES010000128.1:0-2751 GCF_032250955.1 Sulfuriflexus sp.
GGTTGATATCACCTCCATCATGGCGCATTGCGACGCCGTTTATAAAGGGGGGAGGAGACCATTTCATCGACCTACAACTGCCTCATCATTCCGGCCAACATCACTTTATTATTCAAGTTAAATCCTTGCCCCGCGCCAACTGTGATAACTCGCCTTCCATGCCCATGGCCTGACGCATGATCAGGTTCTTCGCCGGGGGCAGTCGGTCAGTCAGACGCAGACCCGTATTTCGCAACCACCGAACAGCCAACATCTTTGAACCAAACAGGCGTTTGAAGGCCTCCATGCTTGCGATCATGATCTGGTTATCGCCCTTGCGCCAGCGTTCATAGCGACGTAATACACGGTGCTCGCCGATATCCTCGTGTTGCCGGTTGGCCCGCACCACGACCTCGGCCAGGGCAGCGGCATCTGCCAGCCCCAGGTTCACACCCTGCCCGGCCAGCGGATGAATCGTATGCGCGGCATCACCGACAAGAGCCAGACGCGGCTGGGTGTACTGTTTGGCGTGTTGCATCCGCAACGGGAAGCTGGCGCGCGGGCCGCAGCTGAGCATACGGCCCAGCGCATCACCGAAGCTTATCTGCAGGGCATCGAGGAAGGCCGAGTCATCCATGGCGAGCAGTTCGCGCGCATGCGCCGGTGTGGTGCTCCAGACAATCGAACTGCTGCCATCCGCAAGCGGCAGGAAAGCCAATGGGCCATCAGGCATAAAACGCTGCCAGGCGGTTTCCTGGTGCGAGGCCGAGGTTTCAATGCGTGCCACCACGGCCTCCTGCTCATACGACCAGCCCTGTACCTCGATACCGGCCTGCTGGCGCAGGGGCGAACCGCCACCATCGGCACCGACGATCATGGCGGCATCTATATTTCGACCGTTATCAAGCGTAACCCGCACATGCTCGGCCTGCGTGTCAAAACCCGCCACACTGGCCGGGGCAATCAATTCAACGCTATCGAGTGCGGCGACGCGCTTGAGCAAGGCCGACTGGATGACCCGGTTCTCAATGATGTGGCCGAGCACCGGCTCGCCGATATCGGCACTATCAAAATGGATTACACCGTTACCACTCGCATCCCAGACATGCATATCCCGGTATGGTGATACCCGTTGGGCACACATGTCCTCCCAGGCACCGAGTGCGGTAAAGATATTTTGCGAGGCACGCATAATTGCCGACACCCGTTGATCGAAGCTTTCGGGAGGCCAGTCGTGCTCGAATGGCTGTGCCTCAATAAGCGCCACGCGCAACCGTGCCTGGCCAAGGGCACAGGCCAGCGCCGCACCGACCATGCCGGCGCCAACAATGAGAATATCGTAGTCTCGCTTAGCCATTGAGCATCATTTCCAGTTTCAGAGAGTATCGATGATTGATGATTGATGAATGATGATCGAAAAAGCTTTCATCATTATTATTCACCGCAACTTCAGGCCGCGCCCAAGCCGCGGCAGCTTGCCGGTCAGACCCATGGCCTGCCGGGTGATTAAATGCTTCAGCGGCGGACACAGATCGGCGGCCAGCAGGCCGATATTCCGCGCCAGCGCCAGCGGCGTCAGGTTGTTTGAGAACACCCGCACCATGCTGTCGGTGAAGCCGATGACGCGCAGGTGATCATGACGACGCCAGCGCGCGTAGTTTTTCAATACCTCAAGCCTACCGATGTCCTGCCCGGCCTGCTGCGCCTCGACCAGCACCTGGGCGAGTACCGCGACATCGCGCAGCCCCAGGTTAAAGCCCTGCCCGGCGATGGGATGAATCGTGTGCGCGGCGTTGCCGATCAGAGCCAGGCGTTCACGCACATGTTCACGCGCCTGGCGCAAGGCGAGGGGATAGGCGACGCGTTTGCCGGCACGGCTGAACCTGCCCAGCTGATCACCAAAACGGGCCTGCAGACGGGCCAGAAAACCTGCCTCATCCAGCGCCAGGAGTTCATCAAGCTGCGCCTCGTTTACCGTCCAGACGATAGAGCAACGATGTTCGCCCGCCAGATCCGTCAGCGGTAAAACCGCCAGCGGCCCCGTATCGGTGAAACGCTCATAGGCCACGTGCCGGTGCGGACGCTGGCAACTCACATTCGTAATAACCGCCGTTTGCCCATAGTCGGTACCGAAACTGCGGATGCCCATCTGCTCGCGCACAAACGACTTGCCACCATCGGCCGCGACCAGCAAGCTTGCCTGCAAACTGGTTACCACCCCTTCATGTTCGATATCCACCTGCGCCGAACCCGCATCACATTGAATACGCGTCACACTGGCAGGACACAGCAGGCTGACATTCTCAAGCAGTTGCAGACGTGCCGAAAGCACCGCACCGAGGACACGGTTTTCGACCACATAGCCGAGGGCCTCGAGATTCTCGTCGGCGCAATCCAGGCGCGTCTTGCCAATGTGACCACGGTCAGAGACATGGATCTTTTCAATCGCGCTGACACCGTGCTGTTCGATCGCCGCCCACAGCCCCATGCCCTCGAAGATGCGCCGCGAACCATAGGCCATCGCGACAGTGCGGTCATCGTAACTCGGCTGGCTGTCCGCGCCGAAGGGCACGGCCTCGACAACGGCGATCCGCAGGTCCTGTTCGCCAAGCGCACAGGCGAGGCTGGCACCAACCAGGCCACCACCGACGATTACTATGTCAAAGTTATGTTCCACTGTTCAAATTCATCATAGTTCACTGCTGTCCCGTTAATTCCCTCTCCCTTCGGGAGAGGGTTAGGGTGAGGGGATTTAGATTCGATAACACCTTG
>NZ_JAVVES010000129.1:0-2664 GCF_032250955.1 Sulfuriflexus sp.
ATGTCTGATCGACTGAATGAATTACAGGAGAAATGACGACAGGAAGGGAAACCGATCCTCGATTGCGGCATCGGACTCAATACCGGGACGGTCCTGATCGGCAATATCGGTGCCGCCGGAAAAAAATGGATTACACCATCATTGGTGACCACGTAAACCTCGGTGCCCGCACCGAAGCCCTGACCCGTAGCTATGACTGCCGGATTCTGATCACCGAGTTCACCCTGAACAAGGTCGCGGCATTGATTGAATCGGGAGCTATCGGACATATTCAACTGTCGAGGCTGAACGGGTCAAGCTCAAGGGGAAGGAAGTGCCAGTAACCGTTTGCCGAATTGACTCCATCCAAGAAGATCGTCAGCAAGAAAGCTGAGAATGGTTCACCCCCATTAAAATCTGTCCCCGCTTAGTACTATTCTTCTTCATTCCGATCGCACATTTCGCTCCGACAAATGTAAACATTTATCCCCTGTTAACAGGTCTTTTTCCTTCAAGAATTCGGTAAGGCCTGATAGAGTAACGCGGATCAAAAAGAATTTTTTTCTGTCTGTTCTGGTACGAAACGAGGGGCCTCTTCCCGCCTTTGTGTTTCTTCGACCTGGTTGTCCGCTTGTCATTCACCGTCTGAGTATGGTGCGCACATTGTCTAAGGAGAGGTCCGGGATGAACAACCCTTTCTTCGATCAACCGATTCTCAATTCTCCCTATGAATACCCTGGCAGGCATTGGGAGCTTGATGCGTCTGGTCAGCCGACACAAAAGATTATCGAGAAACGCCGCCGGGCTGATTTCATCACGCCGATTCCCACACCGAAAAAACGCAAATCGGCTGGCGAACAGCAGGGGTTTGTCTTTGATGAAGGCAAAGGTCTTTCAACTGAAGAACAGCAGTACAACCAGACGTCGATCATCACCCGTCTGCGGGAGCATGTCGAACGCTGGCGGATGATTCCCAACTCCGCCCATTGGAAAGTCACTCCTGAAACCGCCCGGTTGCTTCAGCACTGGCGACATCATGCTTTCAACAGCATCCGACCGTTTTTTTGTCAGGTCGAGGCCATTGAGACGGCCATCTGGCTCACCGAAGTCGCTCCGTCCGAGAAGGCTGGAAAAGACTTTCTCGATCACCTGGCCAGAGCCAATAACGATGCCAACCCGGAGTTGCTGCGTCTGGCATTGAAGCTGGCTACCGGCGCAGGAAAAACAACGGTCATGGCAATGCTAATCGCCTGGCAGACCATCAATGCCGTCCGTCGCCCCAACAGCAAAAAATTCACTCGTGGATTTCTGATTGTCGCTCCTGGCATCACCATCCGGGATCGTCTGCGGGTGCTGCAACCGAACGATCCGGACAGCTACTACCAGAGTCGCGAGCTGGTACCTAGCGATATGCTCGGTGATATCGAACGTGCCAAGATCGTCATCACCAACTACCATGCCTTCAAGCTCCGCGAACGGATCGATTTGTCGAAGGGTGGCCGGTCCTTGTTGCAGGGGCGCGGCGAAGCACTTAATACCCTCGAAACCGAAGGACAGATGCTGCAGCGGGTCATGCCCGACCTGATGGGGCTGAAGAACATTCTGGCGATCAATGATGAAGCACATCATTGCTATCGGGAAAAACCCGGCGAGGATGATGTCGGTGACCTGAAGGGCGACGAGAAGAAAGAAGCCGAGAAAAACAACGAGGCCGCCAGGTTGTGGATCTCCGGCCTGGAAATCGTCAACCGTAAACTTGGTCTTTCGCAAGTCATCGATCTATCGGCTACCCCTTTCTTCCTGCGCGGCTCCGGCTATGCCGAGGGGACGCTCTTCCCCTGGACCATGAGCGACTTCTCGCTGATGGATGCCATCGAGTGCGGCATCGTCAAACTGCCGCGGGTGCCGATTGCCGACAATCTTCCCGACGGCACGGAGATGCCGATGTTCCGCAACCTCTGGGAGCATATCGGCAAGAAAATGCCGAAGAAAGGTCGTGGCAAGGGCGATACTCTCAACCCACTGGACTTGCCACCGCAACTGCAAACTGCCCTCCAGGCACTCTACGGTCATTACGAAAAGACTTTTGATCTGTGGCAGCAGGAGGGGATCAACGTTCCGCCCTGTTTCATTGTCGTCTGCAACAACACCGCCACATCGAAGCTTGTTTACGACTACATTTCAGGATTCGAACGGCAGAACAAAGATGGTTCCAGCCAGCTGGAATTCGGGCGGCTGCCCCTGTTCTGCAATACCGATGAACATGGCAATCCGCTTGCTCGCCCCAACACCCTGCTGATCGACAGCGAACAGCTCGAATCAGGCGAGGCGCTGGATGCCAACTTCCGTGAGATGGCCGCCTTCGAGATTGACCGCTTCCGCCGCGAGATCATCGAGCGCACCGGCGATCTTCGTCAGGCCGACAACATTACCGATCAGGACCTGCTGCGCGAGGTCATGAACACCGTCGGCAAGCACGGTCGCCTCGGCGGCTCGATCCGCTGCGTGGTCTCGGTCTCGATGCTCACCGAAGGCTGGGACGCCAACACCGTTACCCATGTTCTCGGGGTGCGGGCCTTCGGTACGCAACTGCTCTGTGAGCAGGTCATCGGCCGCGCCTTGCGCCGCCAGTCTTACGAACTGAATGAAGAGGGGTTGTTCAATACCGAATATGCCGATGTGCTG
>NZ_JAVVES010000012.1:0-53169 GCF_032250955.1 Sulfuriflexus sp.
GTATCGTCATCGCTGGGAGATTGAACTGGGCTACCGGGAGATGAAACAGTATCTGCTGCAGAATCGGCTAACACTGCGCAGCCGAAAACCGGAGATGGTGCGCCAGGAGTTATGGGGCGTGTTGCTTGCCTATAACCTGCTGCGCTTTCAAATGGCACAGATGGCCTATTCGCTAAAGGGGGTGGAGCCGAATCAGCTGAGCTTTAGCCAGGCAACGGCTTTTCTCATCAAAGAACTGATGATGTTGCCCGCTGTCTCGCCGGGACGTATACCGGAAGTGCTCAATCATATCACCGCCATGGCTCAGGCTTTTGTCTTGCCTCAGCGAAGGGAGCGGGCCTATCCACGTGTCGTTAAAAAACGACCTCAGCGCTACCCTATTGTTAAAACTAAAAAAAGAAATGCCGGTCAGTCTTAACTGACCGGCATTACGGCATTGCCGGGCGTTTTTTTTGGATTGATGATCGCGGAATGATGATTGATGATTTTCTAAATTCATCGGTTATGGCTTAAACGAATGTGCTCATGTAGATATGGGCACAGGATTACATTTCATAGCCTGAACTGACCCACGCATTCATCGCTCATAGAACCCTTTCAGGGTTCATTATGAGTACCTCACCCTTCGGGTCGAGGCAATCATCAATCATCAATCACTCCACAATCCCATCCCGTGCAGCCTTGAGCACAATGGCATCAAAGTCTTTGATATCCATGATATTTTTCTCGGCAACGATATCCCGCACCGGTTTACCACTTTTTTCCGATTCCTTGGCTATCTCGGCGGCCTTTGCATAACCAATGTGCGTGTTGAGCAGGGTGGCGAGACCGACACTGCTGTGGAGGAAGACCGCGCATCGCTCACGATCAATGCTGATGCCTTTGAGGTTTTTATCGGTGGCAGCGTTTACAGCATTGGTTAACCACTCCATCGCATCGAACAGGGCCGAACCGAGCGCCGGCATCATGACATTGAGCTCCAGCTGTCCCGCCTGGGTCATGAGTGCGATGGCATGGTCCTGTCCGAGCACCTGGTAGCAGACCTGGTTGAGCATCTCGAACATGACCGGGTTGATCTTGCCTGGCATGATGCTGGAGCCGGGTTGTACCGGTGGTAACATGATTTCGCCGAGTCCGGTACGCGGACCCGAGGCGAGCAAGCGCATATCGTTACTGATGCGGGTCAACTCCAGGGTCAGGCCGCGAATTGCCGCAGACAGGTTTTGCACATCGCCCATGGATTGCATCTGCGCGGCGAGATCATCGGCCGGGCGAATCGCCTCACCGCTCAAGCGGGCCAGCTCCCGGGCGACGTTTTCGATGTAGCCGGGTGAGGTGTTCAGACCGGTGCCGGCGGCAGAGCCACCGAGGCCGATTTCACATAGCGGGTTGCGGCAAGCGACAATCTGCCTGGCAACACGGCGCAGGGTAAAGGCATAAGCACCAAATTCACGGCCGATGGTGGTCGGCACGGCATCCTGCAGATGGGTGCGGGCACTCTTGACGGTATCGACCTCCCGCTTGGCAATGCGGGCAAATTCGCTGGCCATGGATTCGATGGCCTCGAGCAGACGCGGCAACTTGGCAAGCGCCGCCAGGCGAATGGCGGTGGGGATAGTGTCATTGGTGCTCTGTCCCATGTTGACGTCATCATTCGGGTTTACGGGGTGGTAGGCGCCACGCTCACCGCCGAGGGCAACATTGGCCAGATTGGCCACGACCTCGTTGCTGTTCATGTTATGGCTGGTGCCCGCGCCCGCCTGGAAGCGGTCGACCACGAACTGGTCCATGTATTGGCCACCGAGGATCTTGTCACAGGCCTCGATGATGGCATCCCGTTGTTGCTCGGTCAGCCAGCCCGGCTGGCAATTGGCAACCGCGGCGGCGCGCTTGATGCGAATATGGGCATGGACAAAGTCGGGGTCAGGGCGGCGTCCACTGATAGGGAAGTTTTCAATGGCACGGGCGGTCTGTATGCCGTACCAGGCATCGGCAGGCACCTCGAGTTCACCAAGGCTGTCCTTTTCCATACGGGTCTTGTTATGATTAGCCATCTTGAAGGTCTCGTATACTTTAAAGTGATATATAATACAATTATCCCACAACCCGGCGTCGAACTCAGCCGTTGCGTGGAACAGATGTCGGTTTTCCTGGTCAGACTAGATAGAAACCCGGGTACCAGGAGGACTTAATGCGTTTTGCGGTAAACAAAATGATTTTGGCACTTTGTGCTCTTGGCCTGTTGATGGGGAATGCACAGGCGGTGGACTTTTCCATTGAGGACATCCATGGCAAAACCCACAAGCTTTCCGATTACCGCGGCAAGTGGGTAGTCGTGAATTACTGGGCCACCTGGTGCCCGCCATGCCTCGACGAGATCCCGGATCTGGTCGAGTTTCACGACAAGCACAGGGAGAAGGATGCCGTGGTGCTGGGCATCAATACCGAGGCCCTGACAGCAGATCGCCTGCGCGATTTTGCGGATAGCTATTTTGTCAGCTACCCGGTGCTCATCGGTGAACCCGTCGCCGATGCTGACTATATGCTTGGTCCTATCCCTGGATTGCCGACGACCTATATTGTTTCGCCAAAGGGTGAGGTGTTGACCCGGAACGTCGGGCCATTAACTGGTAGTATGATCGAAGACTATATCACTGAAGCCTGCAAGGATAAAAAATACGACGTCTGCTAAAGGCAGAACAGAGAGATAAAATTATGTGTTTTAAACGTTCATTCCTGTTTTTACTGGTAGCCTTCATGAGTCTGGGTATGGCCCAGGCAAGCTCGCCGCGCGACCCTTATATACATTTCTTCCAACAGTCGCTGGGCGATTTTTCCGAGGAGTTGCAGGTCGCGAAGGAAGACGGCAAGAAGGCCGTGATGCTGTTTTTTGAACAGGACGAATGCCCGTTCTGTCATTACATGAAAAATACGGTACTGAACCAGCCCGAAGTACAGGAGTACTTTCGAAAACACTTTGCCCTGTTTGCCATCGACATTGAGGGTGACATTGAAATGACCGACTTTGAAGGTCAAACCATGAAAATGAAGGATTTTGCCTTCAAACTGAATCGCGTGCGTGCTACACCGGTGATCGCCTTCTACGATATGGAAGGTGAGCGTGTGGTTCGCTATATTGGCAAGACCTCGGATGCGGATGAATTCATGTTGCTGGGACACTTCGTTGCTGAAGGGAAATATAAAGACATGCGTTTTACCAAATACAAGCGCGAACAACGAAAATAATGAGATTATAAAAAGCGTTCAGATAGGCTCTGTTTATGTCAGTAACTGGAATGGTTTGTGGCGGGTTGCTGCTTGTTCTTGCGGGCACGTCCGCCCTTGTTAGCGCTGAAGATGAAGCGTTTACCATGCCGGCGACTATCACCCTCGATTTTGCCCTGCAACAGGCCGATAGTACCCATCCCGAACTTGAACAGGCCCGTGTGGCTATTGAACTGGCTGAATCGGAGCGCCTGAATGCCGAGGCGCTGACCGGCACCAATGTCTCCATTGATGCACAGTTAATCTACGTTAACCCAAACAGCAGCGCACAGGATCAAAGGCATGATGATCATATTGTCAGTTTGCTGGCGAGTAAGAATCTCTATGACTTCGGCCGTAGTGCGGCTGCTGAGAAAGCCGCGGCGGCGGCCGTGCAAGGCGAGCAGAAGAACCTCATTGATGTGCGTAATCAGCGTCGCCTGGAAATCATGCAACGTTATTTTGATACCCTGCTCGCTGATCTGGCCTATCTGCGCGATAACGAGGATATGGCCGTGGCCTTTATTCAGTTTGACAAGGCGCGCGATCGTCGCGAGGTCGGGCAGGTCTCCGATATTGAAGTCCTGAATGAGCAAAATGGCTATCAGCAGATCCGCTTGAAGCGTTATCGCAGCGAGGCCAGGCAACGCAGTGCACGGGCACGCCTGGCGCTGGCCATGAACCGTCCCAATCAGTTGCCTGCCAATCTGCAAACCCCCGAGTTAAGTGACCTGCAGCGTGAACGTCCTGAGCTGGAAGTGCTGCAGGAACAGGCCAGAAAGAATAACCCGCTCCTGCATGCCGCCAGGGCACGGCTCGTGGCCGCGCAGGCTCGCGTTGACGAGGCGCACGCGAGTGATAACCCGGTGCTGAGTGGTGAGTTTGAGGCCAGTGATTACAATCGTGCCTTTGGTTCCCGCGATGATGTCCGGATTGGGCTGCGCCTGAATATCCCGTTAACAGACGGGGGCCGCAACAAGGCCGACGTCGCCAAACAGCGTGCCAGGCTGCGGCAGGCGCGGGCAAGTTATGCCGAACAGCAACGGAAGCTGGAACAGGTCATACTGGAAACGTGGCTGGAACTGGGGTCATTAAGTGCCCAGCTTGATCAGGCCACTGCGCAACTGAATTACACGGAATTATACCTGGATCAGCGTCGGGCGCTTTATGAACTTGAGGCCCAGGCAAATCTTGGTGATGCCATGGTGCAGATTTCAGAAGCACAGCGTTATATGGCTGAAACGCGATTTAAAACGGCAATGGCATGGGCGCGTCTCGATGCCCTGTTGGGCAATACGGTCTACGCACAGGCACCGGTCGCAACCGGAGAGGGCAAATAATAATGATCTGTTTACGTAATTTTCTCTTGGCGGCTGTTAGCGGTATGTATCTGCTGATGAACATGAATATAGTGCTGGCTGCGAATATTGATGCCACGGTAAACTGGTCACAGCGTGTGGAAATGAGCACCGGGGTATCGGGCACGGTCGCTAGCGTAAATGTAAAAGCCGGCGATCGGGTTGAACCGGGCCAACTGTTGCTGGCACTGGATGCGACACGCTTCAAGGCCACCTTGCAAGCAGCAAAAGCGACACAACGGTCTGCTCGCTATGCACTGGATGAAGCCAGGCGGGAATGGGAACGGGCCGAGGAACTCTATGAACGCACAGTGCTTGCAGATCGCGATTTGCAGCTGGCTGAAAATGCCTACGTGGCGGCACAGGCAAACATGGCCCGAGCCGATGCAGCATTGGCGAATGCCGGGAAAGACCTTGGCGAAAGCATGATCCGGGCACCGTTTGCCGCGGTAGTGGTGTCACGCCAGGCCGAGATTGGTCAGACCGTGATTACCCAGTTACAGGCCGTACCGATGCTGACTGTGGCGGCAAGTGATTACTACCTTGCGCATGGCTTGCTGGGGCTGTCTGATCTGAATGCGCTGCGTGTGGGTCAGGCTGTCGATGTCAGTACAAGTGGTGAGCGTTTCCCGGGGGAGATCGTGAATCTCGGTCTGGAGCCGGTCGATGTCAAGCAGGGCCTGTATGCTGTAGAAGTACGGTTTGCGGCGCCGGATAGCATCGTCCGGGCCGGACAACACGCGGTGCTGCATTTGCCATGAAGCAATGTGTCCACTGTATTGTGAGTGGGCATGTGCAAGGGGTTTTTTATCGTGCCGCGACAGAAGAGCAGGCAGGACGTCTGGGCCTCAGCGGCTGGATAAAGAACCTGCCTGATGGCCGGGTCGAAGTCACCGCCTGCGGTACCGAACCACAACTCAAGCAACTTCAAGCCTGGCTCTGGCAAGGCCCGACGCATGCGCAGGTTAGTGAGGTTGCGTGTGAAGAAATCGCTGCCACTGATGTGGGCGACGACTTCGAGGTACGGTATTAAGGGATTGATGATTGCAGATTGATGATTTAAAAATCAGTGTTCGTAAGTCAGATTAGTGCTGTATGCAAAATATGACCTTCTTTTCTGAAAAACCAATTAACTGCAAAGTTCGCATAGAGTACATTACAGATTTTAAACATTCATCAATCATCAATCTGCAATCATCAATTATCTCCTATACCAGCGCCTGGCCAGCGCATCCAGTACCTTGTCGGAATAACGGGTGCTACCGAGGCTGCCGTTATAACGTGCCAGGCCACGGACCAGGTTGCCTTTTTCCTTCTGGATATAGTGTCGCAGGATGGTGCAGCCCATACGCAGGTTGGTGCGCAGGTGAAACAGGTTGTCATCCGGTTTGCCGATCTCCTTCAGCCAGAAAGGCATGATTTGCATCATGCCACGAGCGCCGACACGCGAGATGGCGAAACGATCAAAATTACTTTCGATATGAATAACAGACAATACCAGCTCAGGCGGGAGCTCGGCACGACGCGCCTCGTAATGCACCTGCTTGAGAAGATGTAGGCGTTTTTTTGTATCCGGAATACGCCTTTCCAGGCGGGTCGACATGTCCAGCAACCATACTTCGGCATCAAAGCGGTCTTCAAAACTGTCGGCGCTGTTAATAGCCTCGCTTAACAGGGTGCGGAGCTCATCATCGGGACGTTCCTGCGTGGCGGCTTGTACGCCAGACATCCCGAACAGGAACAACAACAGCATGCCAAGGAGGCGCCCGGCATGTCGCAACCGCGCGACCACAATATGGCAAGGGCAAGCGAGAAAGGTATGTCCTGTTATCATCTTTGCCTGTCTTGTTCAGAATGTTGGTCAGTTACCGAGTTGCTCTTTCAGGAAATTGATGACGTTATCCAGAGCGATCTCGGTCTTTTCCGTGTCGCGCCGGCCTTTGTATTCCAGAGTGCCTGCATCGAGGCCTTTCTCGCCAATCACGATACGGTGCGGGATACCCACCAGTTCCATGTCCGCAAACATGACGCCGGGACGCTCTTTGCGATCATCGAACAGCACATCAAACCCGGCATCCTGTAACTGAGTATAGAGGGTTTCCGTGGCTTCGCGAACGCGCTGTGACTTGTGCATGTTCATCGGCAGCAAAGCAACGTTAAACGGCGCAATGGTATCCGGCCAGATGATGCCGTTGTCATCATGGTTCTGCTCAATGGCAGCGGCCACGACGCGGGTCACGCCGATGCCATAGCAGCCCATGGTCATGGTCTGTTGCTTGCCGTTTTCATCCAGCACGTTAGCATTCATGGTGGCACTGTATTTCTGGCCGAGCTGGAAGATGTGGCCTACCTCGATACCGCGGGCGATCGACAGCGTGCCCTTGCCGTCCGGGCTCGGGTCACCGGCAACCACATTACGTATGTCCACTATAGCCGCCGGTTCCGGCAGGTCGCGGTCCCAGTTCACATTTTTCAGGTGTTGGTCTTCTACATTGGCACCGCAGACAAAATCGGCCAGCGCCGCCGCGGCGCGATCGACCATGAGCGGAATCTCAAGCCCAACCGGGCCGAGCGAGCCGACCTTGCAACCGACGGCCCTTAGGATCCTGTCCTCCTCCGCCAAGCACAAGGGCGCGGCTACGCCGTCGAGTTTTTCGGCCTTGATGCTGTTGAGTTCGTGATCGCCGCGCAAGACGAGCGCGACAAGGCCGTCTTCCTCGCCCTCGACAATGAGGGTCTTGATGCATTGTGCGGCATCAACCTTGAGAAAGCGGCTGACTTCTTCAATGCTGTATTGTCCGGGGGTATCGACCGTGCTCATTTCTGCAGAGGCAGGCGGCCGCCTGATCGTACAGACGGCCTCGGCCAGCTCGACATTGGCGGCGTACTCGCTGCCGTCACTGAAGGCAATGGCATCTTCACCGGAGGCAGCCAGTACATGGAATTCGTGTGAGACGGCACCACCGATGCTACCGGTATCGGCATGTACCGGACGGAATTCGAGTCCCAGACGCGTGAAGATGCGGGTATAGGCCTCGTGCATGACCGCATACGTCTCGCTGAGCGAGTCCTGGTCGAGGTGGAACGAATAGGCATCCTTCATTGTAAACTCGCGGGCACGCATGACCCCGAAGCGCGGACGGATCTCGTCGCGGAACTTGGTCTGGATCTGGTAAAAATTGGCTGGCAACTGCTTGTAGCTGCGCAACTCATGGCGAACCAGATCAGTGATGACCTCTTCATGGGTCGGGCCGAGACAGAACTCGCGATGGTGGCGATCATGAATGCGCAGCAGCTCCGGACCATATTGCTCCCAGCGGCCGGATTCCTGCCATAGCTCGGCAGGCTGGACTACCGGCATAAGCACTTCCTGGGCACCGGCGCGATCCATCTCCTCACGGATAATGGCCTCGACCTTGCGCAGCACACGTAGCCCCAGTGGTAGCCAGTTATAGAGGCCGGCGGCCATTTTGCGGATCATGCCCGCGCGGAGCATGAGCTGGTGGCTGATCACCTCGGCATCGGCCGGAGTTTCCTTGACGGTGGCAAGCAGAAATCTGGAAGTACGCATAGTGTTGTTCTTCTGTCTAAGTAAGGGTCAATAAAACAGGCCTCCCCGCAGGGCAGCCCCGGCTGGAGGTAACCAGCCAGGCATCTGAATATATGGCGTTATTGTAGCAGAGCTTGGCTCAAGGGTTGAGTCGGCTCGCGGGTCAGACGGGGAGATAAGACCAGATTGCCCTAATCCTCGCGCTGGAGTGCCTCTGGCAAGGGCAGGATATTCACATCGCTTCGGACCTCGACCCGTTCAAAGGGGGTGCCCGCAGGCGGCGGGGTCTGGGTGTATTGCCACTGGCCGCTGGCGGAACGCCATTTATAGACGGTGGTGGTGTCGGTTTGCAGACCCGAGGATTGCAACAGGCCCTGGGCCTCGTGACGCAGTGCCGGACTCAGGTGCAGGGCCGCAGCAGCCGTGATCGCGAGTAAGAGGAGGATGTACAGGAGCATTTTCATGCGCTCATTATAAGCGGTTGACAGCCTGTGCATAGTGACTTTTGCGACGCCTGTATCAAGCCGGTTCTCTTTGCCGTTGTCAGCGACCTGCACCGGTCGCACTGCCCGTTGTAACGTGAACATTGCAACGGACGTGATCAGTGACGTAAATATTATTCCGGATACGCGCGTGCCAACAGGGATAAATTGCGGGCCGTGTGCCCGGCATTCATCTGAGGGTTTAGTGCCCGGAAATTGAGTGAGGAGATTTGGCAGTTGTCTTTTGCGATGCTAATGTTATTTATAGTAATCCTGAATGCGCGTGATGGAGCCCCCCCCGGGGTTTGCGTAAATATCATCGTATGGTCGTAAATACGTAATCTGCTATTCGTTTCACATGAAGGATAGGCTTATGATTAATCGCGCAATGAAAATAGAATTTAAACGCCTCTTTAAAGCAATCTTTAAATATTTGTCAAGGCTGTTGTTTCTCTACCTGGCAGGTGTTGGTCAGATTGCCGTTGCACTGGATGGCTCGTTGGTCGAGTCGCGAAGTGTGTCGGAGAGCCTGGATATTCCGCAGCAAGCCATTGATACCAACAAAATCCCCAGTTTCACACTGAATGCAAATGCTGATGACAAACCATTACCGGTCTACAGGTTAAAAGAGAATGTGTATTTTCTGTTTGGTAATATCACAACATTAAATGAACAAAACCGGGGCTGGAATGGCAATGCCGGCTTCATTGTTACTGAAGCCGGTGTGGTCGTTATTGATAGCCTGGGGTCGCCCGCGCTGGGGCGAAGGTTAATGGCCACTATCCGCGAGATTACTGACAAGCCTATCAAATACCTGATCATTACACACAATCATCCTGACCATGCCTATGGTGCCAGTGCTTTCCGTGAACTTGATGGAGTTAAAATTATTGCCCATCAGGGTAATATCGAATATAACAATTCGACCACGGCGCAGCGTTCCATCGAATACAGAAAAAAACTACTGTCTTCGGACATGCACGGCTTCAAGCCCCTGCAGGCCGATATTTATATTAAGTCTGAACCCTTCGGCAAAAAAGAAATCACCCTGGCGGGTGCCCGGTTCCATATTTACAATACCGGCAAGCATCATTCTTATGGCGATCTTGTTGTGCACCAGGTCGAGCAGGGTATTTTGTGGATTTCCGATCTTGCTTTTAATCAGCGCACCACTTATATGGGTGATGGCGACAGCGCACAGATATTAAAGGTGCAGGACTGGCTGAGGCAGACATTTACAGATGTTGTATTAATGGTGCCCGGGCACGGCAGTGCGCAAACGCCACCCTTTCCCATGCTCGAAAAAACCCGTGATTATGTTACCCGCATGCGTGCTGCCATGCGTCAGGCAGTTGAAAATGGTGTTGATATGTATGATGCAGTAAAAAATGTGGAATTTGAAGACTGGAAGGATTCACGGCTTTATGAAGAGAATCAACGCGCAAATGCCAATTTCGTCTACCAGGAAATGGAAAAAGAGTTTTTTGGTAATTTCTGATGAGGACAGAGGTTGCAGAATGACCGCCTGTTTCGCAGGATGGTCTCCCGTGCCTTTAGAGCAGCCTTTCAGGCTGGGGATAGTGCCTATATCAAAATAATGCCTGCACGGTACAGACTTGTTTCTGAAGAAAATGCGGTGGCAAATAACCCCGGCATATGCCGGCGCAGATGATGAAAGGTGTCAGGTTTTGATTGCTTACATGGCAAGAGAATAACGACACCTTTTGCCTGGTGAATATTGACAGGAGGTAGCCGTGCTGCTCACAGAAAGAAAGACTGGCCATATGGTAGAAGTGCTTAGCTGGATCGATTTAATCAATCTGAACAGGGACGAAGTCGTTGGACGTTACCAGGAAGGCGAGGAGGTTCAGGACCCCATGCGGTTCAGGAAAAAAGATTTGATTTTCCTGTCCGGCGAAGCACTGCCACAGTGCTGGACAGACCCGCACTATCGTGATGCCGATTTAGCACGAAAATAATCAAGAGAAAACAAGGAAGCTGTTCCCCCGGGGGGATGTTTGTTCGCAAGGGTCAAAGCGACCTGGGTGGTACGGAAAATTACTCCAGCCTGATCGCAAATACTTCTTCGAGCGTGGTGATGCCGCACCGTGCGAGTTCAATACCGTTCTCGGTCAGGGTTTGCATGCCTTGCTTAATGGCGAGTTTGCGTAACTGGTCTTCCGGCGCGTGTTTATTAATCAGCTCTATCATCTCAGGTGAGATCATTAATAACTCGACAATGGTCGTGCGGCCGTGAAAGCCGCTGTTGTTACAGGTGACGCAGCCCTTGCCGTGATAGAAGACCTCGTTTTTCCTGATTTTCAGCAGCCTGTAGACATCAGGTGCAATGTCTTTTGCTTCTTCCCTGCAGTCGGGACAGATTTTTCTGACCAGGCGTTGGGCGACGACGCCGAGCACTGTTGAGGAAACAAGATACGGCTCGATGCCCATTTCAGTCAGACGCGTGATAGTACTGGGTGCATCATTGGTATGCAGCGTACTAAAAACCAGGTGGCCGGTGAGGGCGGATTTGATGGCAATATGAGCCGTTTCCAGGTCGCGGATTTCACCAATCATGATGACATCCGGATCATGGCGAAGGATATGGCGTAAGGCTTCAGCAAAGGTGTAATCAATGATATTGCTGATCTGTATCTGGTCGACATCGTCCATATCATATTCAACCGGGTCTTCCACGGTAACGATATGAGGCCCGCGCTTCTTGACCTCGTTCAGCGCAGCATAGAGCGTGGTTGACTTGCCTGAGCCGGTTGGCCCGGTGACGAGTATCATGCCATGGTTATGAGTTATCAGTTCCCTGAATTTTTCGAGATCGTTTTCCAGAAAGCCGAGTTCAGGCATGGGGCGCATGCCGACTTCTTTATCGAGGATGCGGATTACTGCGCTCTCACCCTTGATGCTCGGCATGATCGAAATGCGAAAATCAATATTATTGTTCTGATGCACAATGCGCGCGTGCCCATCTTGTGGCCGTCGGCGTTCGGCAATATCCATATTGCCAATGATCTTGATGCGGGCAACCAGTGGCATTAGCAGGGGCTTCTTGAGGCTGCGCGAGTACTGTAATACACCATCAACCCGGTACAGAATATCAGCCTGTTCCTTGCCCGGCCTGATGTGAATATCTGATGCCCCTCGCAGTACCCCCTGCAGAATGATGTTATTTAACAGGCGAACAACGGGTTTCTTGCTGGCTTCATACTCAATGGAATTTACTGACCTGTGTATGTCATCCGGCGTGACCTGTTCATCATCAATTTCCTGAATGATTTGTGCTTCACCGATTTTTCCATAGTAGGTCCCAAGCGCCTGGTTGAGTTCTTCATGTGTGGCGATGACAGGCTCGATCCGGTGGTTACTGTGAAACTGGAGTATTTCAATGGTCTTCAGATCGAGCGGATTTTCCATGGCGACAATAAGTTTATTATTAATAATCGCCAAAGGCATGACAGTGTAGACCAAAGCAATATCCGGAGATATTTCCGCCATTACCTCGGGTAACGGGACATGATGCTTGATAGAAACGCGGGGTATACCGAGTTTTCGCGCCATGGCGATATGAATATCGCTTTCTTTCACCAGTTTCATCTGCACCAGCAATTGCCCAAGTTGAATACCGGGTTGGCGCTGCTGCTTTTCGAGTGCGCTGTCGAGGTCTGACTGCACCAGAAGGCCTTCTTCAATCAGCGCTTCACCAAGATGCAGTTCATGCAATGGCCGGCTAGACCAGAGCACCTTTACAAGGTCATCTACAGAGTGAATATCAGTCGAGATATCAGCCGTTTGCCCGACTGGTAAT
This sequence comes from Sulfuriflexus sp., assembly GCF_032250955.1. Classification (NCBI taxonomy): domain Bacteria; kingdom Pseudomonadati; phylum Pseudomonadota; class Gammaproteobacteria; order Chromatiales; family Granulosicoccaceae; genus Sulfuriflexus; species Sulfuriflexus sp. The sequence goes on from NZ_JAVVES010000012.1 coordinate 12,475, forward strand.
GATCCGGTTTGCATTGAACTAGCCCCACATTGACATTGATGGAATTCCGCTTCCCCACTCATTTCCCACTTTCTAATTATAGACGAATTTCAATCACTTGTACTTATTGGCATCAAATATCCCCGGGAGCATGAGTTTTTTTTTATTATTCGGGTTATTGTCTGTTTTCAGAGTATCATGGCGTTACTCACCGGAAAGCTTTCGCTCGCTGAAATGGCCGTCAGGCAAATAATATAGGAGATTTACTGATAGCTATGCCTGTAGTTTTCATAGATATAATAATGACAGTGTTTTGCTTATTCAGGTAAGGAAATGGCAGAGCAATGGTTTAACAAGCTTCTGGATACTGATACTGGAAAGATAACCGGGATGGTTAAAAGCATTGCTTCATCGTCTTCTGTATGACCGCCTGATAATTTAACCGACATAATATCAACTCGGGAATGAACGGATGTCAAAGAAAAAAGCAATTAACCACTTGAATCATCGCCGCTTTGCCTTCATCCAGGAGTTTTTGAAACACCCCCTTCAGATTGGTTCGATTATTCCCAGTTCCCGTTTTCTGGAGCAACGCATTGTGAAGGCCGCTGACATCGCTTCAGCCGATGTGGTGGTTGAACTTGGCCCCGGTACGGGCGGTACCACCCGTGCCTTATTACGTGCCATGCCCGCACATGCCAGGCTTTTGTGTATTGAACTTAATCCCAGTTTTCATGCCCTGTTAGGCCGCATTAATGATGAACGCCTCATCACCCACCTCGGTAGCGCACGCGATCTCAGGAAAATCCTTGCCATGTACAACCTGGATGCGCCCAATGTCGTTGTTTCCGGCATTCCTTTTTCGACCATGAGTCATAGTGCAGGAACGGAAATAATTGAAACAATCTCATCCGTACTGGCGCCGAAAGGTCGTTTCGTGGCATATCAGGCGCGAGATCGAGTCGCTATCCTGTGTCGTCCCATCCTGGGCACCGGGCAGTCCGTAACGGAGCTCCTTAACATCCCGCCAATGCGTATTTACCAGTGGCAGAAGCACTTTGCTTGACGGTGTTGTGTGTCTTTAAGTATTTCTACGACTTAACCATGGCGTAGCCTGGCCGTATCATGGAGGTAATCAGGAATTATGCACTCAGGATGAGTGAGTGATAGGTAGTGACATAAACAGAAAACGGATCGTGGTCAAAGGCTGCTACTGTTTTTGTATACGTTGCTCCACGCTGTCCAATGGATATGCCTGGGGTGAGGACACAAGGATTGCGTCGGGACGGCGATAAACTTGCCATCCTGCTGTGTGAGCAGCTATCTCTCCCCGGGTATGGGCCACTTACAATGACAGCGTTTGTCTTGCAGATAAATGGCTGGAATGACGCAAGCTTTATCAGTGCCGGAGCAGCCAGGTTGTAAAACCGCATAAGCAGTTCGGAAAGAGTCCCCCTGTTTTATCTGGCGTTCCCTTGATCGCTTTGCCAGAACCAAACAGGTCAGGTACAGACCAACTATACAGGGGCTGCGGCTTTCTGCCCGCTGAATTTAAAATGTGCCGCCGCTCCAGCCCTGCATGTAGTGCGAGCATTACCTTATTTGCAGTATTTCTTGATAGCGTCGTTGGCCTGCTTGATCTTTTCCTGGCGTTGCTCTTCCGGTAGCAAGGTGGCATTACCGTCCTTGTCGATACTGCGGATCCGCGCATGGGTCTGCAGGAATGCCAGATTTTTTCGGGCCTTGTCACACTTTTGGGCCTTTTCGGCACGTTCGGCGGCCTGTTTATCCGCTTCCGCCTGATTCCTGGCAGAATCCTCCCGGCGCTGCTTGAAGGCCTCGAGGCGTTTTTGCATCTCGGTCTGCGCCTGTTGCGGGTCCACGGCGGGTTTCGGTGCCGGCTTTACATCACTGAAGTCGCCCTTCGGCGGCGGGGTCTGGGTGTACTGGGTGACGCCGTTCTCATCTACCCACTTATAGAACTTGGCCATCGCCGGGTTGGCCAGGCAGAGCAGGCCGGCGAAGAGGGCGGCGGCGATAGCGCCAGACAACTTGTTATTCATGCTTATGTCTCCTGTCCTGATATTGCTTAACTATAGCGCGAAAGTGCAAAAGGCGTTAGTGACGTCGTGCAGGTTTTTGCGACGTCGTATAGGGATTATCTATATTGAAAGTCTTGCCTCAGGCGCAGAAACTCGGAAAGACTGATGAGCATGACAAAACCACCTTCAAGGTATTACATCAAGACGTAACCCAAGTTTTGCCGTTGCCGGCTGTGTCACGAGCATTTCTATGCAGAGATAATAGCGGCAGCGCGCCTGGCGCACCCGGGTTGGAAGATAACAGCCTGCTTTTGTCCTGATTAGCCCGCACAGAGGCGCTCTGACGAGTAAGCGTAAGGAAGATTATCAATGACTACACCTCACGAACAATTGAAAAGAGCCGTCATGATTCTGGATGGAGAGGGTGACATGCGTGATCGGCTCGCCAGCGCCTATCGCTCGGAAGTACAGTATATAGGGCCGGAAGGGCTAAACGAGGAAACGCTTTACATCCTGGAGTCCATTAACGACGAGCTGACCCGGGTAGATGCAGCGGGCGATAAGGATACGATGGACATGTCGGTGGCGGCCATGACGGATGACGCCGTGTCTGAACTGGCAGAGCAGATCCGCAATCTTTTTGAGTTATCACGCTGAACTCGCCATCGGCCAGGCGCGGGCCAGCCACGTTTTCCGCTGACAAATCTGCCGAAAGCCCCGCTTTTTCAATGATATGCTTGACCCGGCGGCGCATTATAAGTATTTTCTCATATTGGTTTGGCGTATGTGAAATGCCCTGATTTCGGGCAAGTCTTCAGCCTCCCGTACTGTTTTCGCTGGTGGTAATTTTATCCGAGCGGTGACGGGCTATTAGCGCTTCTCTATATGCTTGTTAAATAAGAATTTAATCGGAGATTCAAGACGTGGAACTAAATGGTGCCGAAATCCTGACCCATTTCCTGAAGGACGAGGGCGTGGAATACGTCTTCGGCTATCCGGGTGGGGCGGTACTCTATATATACGACGAACTGTTTAAACAGAACGACGTCAAGCACATCCTGGTGCGCCACGAGCAGGGGGCGACGCATGCTGCCGATGGCTACGCCCGCTCCACGGGTAAGCCCGGCGTCGTGCTGGTGACTTCCGGTCCGGGTGCCACCAATGCCGTGACCGGTATCGCTACTGCCTACATGGATTCGATTCCCATGGTTGTGATCACCGGCCAGGTACCGACCCACGCGATTGGCTCCGACGCCTTTCAGGAAGTGGACGCGGTGGGCATCACGCGTCCTTGCGTCAAGCACAACTTCCTCGTCAAAGATGTCAAGGATCTGGCGATCACCCTGAAAAAGGCCTTTTACGTGGCGACCACCGGCCGCCCCGGCCCGGTGGTGGTGGATATTCCGAAAGATGTCACCATGGCGAAAGCCGACTACGTGTACCCGGAACAGATCGAGATGCGTTCCTATAATCCTGTTGTGGTAGGGCACCCCGGTCAGATCAAAAAGGCCGCTGAACTGCTTATAAACGCGAAACGGCCGATGATTTATTCCGGCGGCGGCGTGGTGCTTGGTAATGGCTCCAAGGAGCTGATTGACTTCACCCATCTGCTCGGCGCACCGATCACGAATACCCTGATGGGTCTCGGTGCCTATCCGGCGACTGACCAGCAGTTTGTCGGCATGCTGGGCATGCACGGTACCTACGAGGCCAATATGGCCATGCACGAGTGCGATGTGCTCGTGGCAGTGGGCGCGCGCTTCGATGACCGCGTGGTGGGCAAGATTGAGCAGTTTTGTCCGGATGCGACGATTATCCATATCGACATCGACCCTGCCTCTATCTCGAAGAGCGTGGTGGTGGATGTGCCCATCGTCGGTGACGTGGCGAACGTACTGAAGGACATGACCACCATCATGCGTGACAGCAGTCTCAAACAGGACAAGAAGGCGCTCAAGAGGTGGTGGCAGAAGATTGATGCCTGGCGGGCGGTAGATTGCCTGAGCTATGATCGTCACAGTGCGTTGATCAAGCCTCAGTATGCGATAGAAAAGCTTTACGAAATCACCGCAGGCGATGCCTATATCACCTCTGACGTCGGCCAGCACCAGATGTGGGCGGCACAATTCTACAAGTTCGATAAGCCGCGACGCTGGATAAATTCCGGTGGCCTCGGCACGATGGGCTTTGGCATGCCGGCAGCGCTGGGCGTTCAGCTGGCGCATCCGGATGCGACGGTGGCCTGTGTGACCGGTGACGCGAGTATCCAGATGTGTATCCAGGAGCTGGGAACAGCCTTGCAATATAATACACCGATAAAGATCATCAGCCTGAATAACCGCTATATGGGGATGGTGCGTCAGTGGCAGGAATTTTTCTATGATTCGCGTTATTCGCACTCTTACATGGAGACGATCCCCGACTTCGTCAAACTGACCGAGGCCTATGGGCACGTCGGTATGCGGATCGAAAAACCGGCTGACCTGGAAGACGCGATGAAAGAAGCCTTCGCCATGCGAGACCGCCTGGTGTTCATGGATATCGTTACCGATCAGGCTGAAAACGTCTATCCGATGATTGCCGCCGGCAAGGGTCAGCATGAGATGCACCTTTCACCAGAGAGGGATTTGGCCTGATGCGACATATTGTTTCTATCTTGCTGGAAAATGAAGCGGGTGCCCTGTCCCGCGTGGCGGGGCTGTTTTCCGCCCGTGGTTATAACATCGAATCACTGACGGTGGCGCCAACTGAAGACCCATCGTTGTCACGTATGACGCTGGTCACCAGTGGCTCGGATCAGATCATCGAACAGATTATCAAGCAGCTGAACAAGCTGGTGGATGTGGTAAAACTGATCGACCTGGCCGAAGGCCCGCACATCGAGCGGGAAATGATGCTCATCAAGGTACGCGCCGAGGGCAACGATGTTCGTGAGGAGGTCAAGCGCCTGATCGATATCTTCCGTGGTCACATTATTGATGTCACAGACAGTAGCTACACCCTGGAACTGACCGGTCCGGGTGAGAAGCTGGATGCCCTTATCCAGGCACTGGCCGGTACGACAATTCTTGAAACAGTACGCTCTGGTATATCGGGTATTGCGCGTGGTACCAAGAGCTTGCACATTTAACAGATTTATTTTTTACGTTATTGATTGAGGACGCCATGAATATTTATTATGACAAAGATGCTGACCTGAGCATTATCAAGGGTATGAACGTTGCCATCATCGGTTATGGTTCACAGGGACATGCACATGCCAACAACCTGAAAGACTCCGGCGTTAACGTCGTCGTTGGCCTGCGCAAAGGTTCATCCTCCGCAAGCAAGGCCAAGGATGCCGGTCTTGCCGTGAAGGAAGTGCCCGCTGCCGTTGCCGGTGCCGATATCGTGATGATCCTGACCCCGGATGAGTTCCAGTCAGCTCTTTACCGTGACGAAATCGAGCCAAACATCAAATCCGGAGCGACACTGGCCTTTGCCCACGGTTTCAGTATTCATTACAACCAGGTTGTGCCGCGTGCCGATCTTGATGTAATTATGATCGCACCAAAAGCCCCTGGCCATACTGTGCGTAGTGAATTCACTCGCGGTGGTGGTATCCCTGACCTGATTGCGATTTATCAGGATGCCTCTGGCAAGGCCCGGGAGACTGCACTGTCTTATGCCTCGGCCATCGGTGGTGGGCGTACCGGCATCATTGAAACAACCTTCAAAGATGAAACAGAAACCGACCTGTTCGGTGAACAGGCCGTATTGTGTGGTGGCGCCGTAGAACTGGTCAAGGCCGGTTTTGAAACCCTCACCGAGGCCGGTTATGCCCCCGAAATGGCCTATTTTGAATGTCTGCATGAATTGAAGCTGATTGTTGATCTCATGTACGAAGGTGGTATCGCCAACATGAACTACTCAATCTCGAATAATGCCGAGTATGGTGAGTATGTAACCGGTAATCGGGTAATCAATGAAGAGAGCCGTTGGGCCATGCGAGAAGCGCTGGAAAACATCCAGAACGGCGAATATGCCAAGCGCTTCATTCTTGAAGGTCAGGCCAATTACCCGGAAATGACCGCGCGTCGTCGTAACAATGCTGCCCATCCTATCGAGCAGACGGGTGCCAAGTTGCGTAGCATGATGCCATGGATCACGGAAAACGCCCTGGTCGACAAGAGTAAAAACTAGGTTCAAAGCAAACAAAACGATGCGGTCTTCTGACCGCATCGTCTTTTCCAGCCGGATGTCATAAATTACTGTGCAAAAGAAACATACCTTTATCGCACGGGAAGGTCGCCCGTATATCCTGTTAAGCCTTGCTGCTGTGGGGCTGGCATGGTTATATTTCGGGCTGATTGAAAGTCTGCCTCTCTGGCCTTTGCCCTTCATCGCCATTTTCCTGTTCCGCGATCGGGTGCGAACCGTCCCATCAGAGCCTCTTGCCGTTGTCAGCCCGGTTGATGCTGAAGTTACCGAGGTAGCGACGGTGCGTGACGGCTTTCTGGATCGCGATGCCATCAGGGTCGTACTGTCTATGGGGCTGACGGACATGTATTCGATTCGCAGCCCGATTGAAGGCAAGGTCATGAACCAGTGGCTGGTAGACAGGCATTTTGCCGTTGCAGATGCCGCCCGTTTTGCCCAATGGATTCAAACCGATGAAAACGACGACGTGTTAATGGCCATCTATACCCGCCTGATACCTCGTTGGCCACGCTGTTATGTGCAGGCCGGCGAGCGCGTGGGACAGGGCCAGCGCTGCGGTTTTATGAATTTTGGCGCCTGCCTAGAGGTCTACGTGCCGGTGAATAGCCGGATCGATGTCGCCGCCGGCCAGCAGGTGCGTGCCGGTGAGAGCGTGATCGCGCACTTTGTCCACCGCCAACAGTTGCGAAACCCGTAGCAAGCAGCCAAACTAGCCAGCATGAGCCAAACCCCGGACAATCCAGAGGAAGCCACGAAACGCCGTCGCGGTATTTACCTGCTGCCGAACCTGTTTACCACGGCAGGCCTGTTCGCCGGTTTTTTTGCCATTATCGCGGCGATTGGCGGGCACTTTGAAAATGCAGCTATTGCCATTTTTGTGGCGATGATCATGGATGGATTTGATGGTCGGGTCGCCCGCATGACTCATACCGAAAGTGATTTCGGGGCGGAATACGACAGCATGGCCGACATGGTCTCTTTTGGTGTAGCGCCAGCGCTGGTGGTGCACCAATGGGGCCTGAGCAGTATGGGGAATATCGGCTGGTTTGCGGCATTTGTTTATACGGCCGGTGCGGCATTGCGCCTGGCGCGCTTTAATACCCAGATCGGCATTGCCGACAAACGCTACTTCCAGGGCCTCGCCAGTCCTGCCGCGGCAGCCCTGTTGGCAGGGCTGGTCTGGCTGGGCACAGACCTGGGCTGGGAAGGTGCAGACAAGCGCATCATTACCTTCCTGCTGACCTTCTTTGCCGGGGTCCTGATGGTCAGTAACATCCGTTATCACAGCTTCAAGCAGTTCGATTTGCATGGCAAGGTGCCGTTTATCGTCATGGTTGCCATGATGCTGCTGTTTGCAGTGATTTACCTGCACCCGCCAATGGTCCTGTTTGGCGGTTTTTTCCTTTACGCGCTATCAGGTCTGATACTGACCTTGTGGCAACTGCACCGTCGCCGCACCAAACGCAAGCACGAGCATCATGCCTCTGAGAATAATCCCGATTCCTGAGCACTCCTGCATCATGGTCATTATCCCCATACGCCAGTAGAGAAGAATCTAAACGGGTTACAGTTGCGTGTCGGATACGGCGGACAGTAAATTACCTATACCCAGTCGAGCTTGTTTTCAGCCACATGCATGAGCGCGGCAACCACATGCTTGTCATACAGCTTGTCTGCTTCGGCATAAATACGATGCAGAACCTCATCAGTCATGATGGGATTACGGTAAGCTCGCGGACTGTGCATGGCGACGAAGGCATTGGCTACGGCAAGAATGCGTGCGGTCATAAGTATGCTTTCGCCAGCGAGCCCTCCGGGTCCACCACTCCCATCCACATGCTCGGTTTTCTGGGCGATGGTTTCCAGGACCGGGCCATCAAACTCGAGGCCGGCCAGTACCTTCACCGTCTGCTTACTCGAGGCCTGCAGGATGTCACGTTCCGCGGCGGATAATGGCGTGGTTTTTGTCAATATTTCCCTGGGCACGAACAATTTGCCGATGTTCGCCAGGCTCGCGGCAAGCTCAAGCGTCTCGATATCCGGCTTCGGCAGATTCATTTCGACAGCAATTGCCGTGGCTAGTCGCGTGGTTTCGGCCGAATGATTGGCGCAATTAGGGTCATAAGTATCTATCACATGGGTCAATGTCTGAACCAGGTTTTTCATCAGACGATCATGTTTGTCCTGTGCTTCCGTCAGCGCAGTAATGTCATGCAATACGATCAGAAAACTATCGTCGCCGACAGGCAAAAAACAGCTGTGAAAGGTATGCAATGCATTGTTGAGGAGGAATTTTTTCACGCCGGTAAGCACCTGACCAGTGTTGCGAACACTAAAAAGGTGCTCTTTCAGCGATTTTCCGATGTCACTCCCCAACGCGGCACTCAGCGACTTGCCGATCAGGTCAGACGACTCCAGTTGAAAAATTTCGGCTGTCGGCCTGTTCACAAATTGTATATGCATATTGTTATCGCAAAGGATAATCAGGTCACCGATATTATCCGTGACGGACTGGAGTAGTTTCTTTTGTTCAGTCAGCAGCCTGGATTGTTTTTCGAGTTCAGTGGCATGCCTGACTGCATACAGGCCTGCCCCATGCCGCCAGGAGGCAATGATGATAAAGACTAATGCAGCGAGCCCGAGTGAAAAGGAAGTGATAAGTGACGCCTGGTGTGCATCGGATTCCTTTAAGGCCTCATGCCGCGAGATCATCTGCAGCAATATCCAGTTGGTATTCTTTATCGGATGACTGAGGAAGAGGGCATCTTCGCCAGAAAAACTCTTGCGTATCCCGAAGGCCCCGGGGTTGACCAGGGCATAGGCAGCAGCCAGTGATTGGGGTTCATGCGGCAGACGCATGAACATCTGGCCGTTACGTTGGCTGAGCCGGTCAAGATAGACGACTGAACCGCGTTCGCGACGCACGAGAGTGCTTATGTCGGTATCGGTGCTGAAGATATCCTTGTGTAGTAAGGGATACAAACTCTTGCTGACGGTACGCAGACCAACAATGCTGAAACTTTCCCTCTCAACAGCACCAGTATTGGTCAGCGCAGGAACGGCCACCAGAAACCCCATTACCGGTTCAGTATGCTGGTTCATATATATATCGCGAATACGTGATATGTGGTCATTTGCTGTCTGTTTGGCATTTTCGACAGTAATGTCATCAAGCAAGGGCATCCCCGGTGTGGCGATAATGACCTTGCCCTTGTTATTTAAAATAGCAATACCAGAGTGCCTGATAACCGGGATATTTGCCTTAATGCGTGGTTCTGGTGTTTCTTCATAAAAACCATTCCTGCTGGCAGTGTTGAGCAGGAGGTTTTTGAGATAGATGCGTTGTGCGGACTCGATATCAGTCTGGCTACGACCGGCTGCCTGGGCAATATGGGAAAGGTAAAGCTGTAGTGACAGGTTTTCTGCCAGTGAATCGAGCGTTGAGTGTTGTTTGGCGAGCCAGTTATTTATCAGGTCTTCACGTACATCGGCCATCAGTGCGAGTCGTTGTTGCCAGTCTTGAATATCCCGCTTACGCTCAATGGCGGTAATCTTACTAATTAGTCCGAAACTGATTATAACGATAACCAAAAGGATCAACAGTGCGATCCATATCGATGCTTTATTCTGGAGTGCGGCAGCAACTTTCACGGACATCCATTTTCCCTGTGTCGATAATTAAAATCGTTATCTTTCATAATATAGACAGATACGTAGTCCAGGCCTGTCCATGAAGCAGGAATTCGTTAATCCGATGGCCCTGGAATAAAGTATGCCCTCGCCCTGCAATATTACCAGCCCGGACAGGGTATTCCCATCTTTGTAAAAGCTGCGTTAGTCGCCAGGTGAACATCCGGTGCCCTGTGCTTACGATCATAATATATCAGCGCAAATCCGGTAATTTGAGATCTGTGCCGATTCGTGAATATTGAAAACAACCATACATGTTGCATTGCAGCAATATCAGATTAGTTATATGACATAAGTAATATTACGCCAACACTTATTTGCCTGCGAATTATAAACCGGGAATGATTTTAATCGGCAGTATCCTAAGCGATTTTACGTATGTAAGTGCAAATGATTGAAGGTAAAATTGATCACGGTCGGTTGTGGCTTTGCCTGGCTGGCATGATGTGTAAGTGACTACCAATAAGCTTCAAGGATGATTATTGCTACTGGTCTTGTATGAATATCCAGTTTGTTTTGAAGGACGGATTCTTATGAAAAGTATGTTGCACCAGATGATTACCATATTACTCCTGGCCGGATTTTTGCTGGGTGCTGAGATGGTGCTTGCTATTGCGGAAGACCCCGAAGTTTCCTTCAAGGAAGCGATGCAGGCCAGGGAAAGTGGCGACATCCTGGGTTCAATTGAAATACTCGAATCTATAATTACCCATGAGCCGCTACTACACCGGGCGCGACTTGAACTGGCGGTTGCCTACTACCGAGCTATTCAATATGAAGAAGCCGAGCGTGAAGCGCAACGTGTACTTGATGATCCGGAGACTCCCGATGCCGTGCGACTATCCATTATCGCCTTTCTTGCCCAGATAAGAGCTGATAGTGCACGCTTTGCCGCGACCCGGCATGAATTTCATCCTTTTATATCGGTGGGCTATTTACACGACACCAACGTCAATATCGGCCCCAGCTCTGACGTAGTAAATATCGGCGCAACCGCGCTGCGTGTCGCACCGGGCTCCGTGCCGCAAAGTGATAATGCCGTTACTCTGGCTGCAGGATTCAGTCACACTTTCAAGACCGGCAAGCTTGTGAACATTGCTAACAAATCTGCCGCCTTCTTGTGGCAATCACAGGCGGCGATGTATACGCGCCAATATGAAGAGCTGGCTAATTTTAATCTTGATGTCACCAGCCTGAGTACAGGTCCAGCCTTTATTGTGCCGCGGTACTGGCGTGGCAATGTCAGTTTTCGTCTCGATAATATTGAATTGGGTCATGATCGACTGGCGCTGTACACATCTATTCTTCCAAGTATTACCTGGTTGTTAAATGAAACAACCGACCTCACGCTTAGTGCCTCACTCGCAGACCGGGATTTCTACCAGACAATTGATAAGGGTCGGGATAATGTCTATCGGGAAATCGGCATATCGTTGGGTAAACGCTATATGAACGACAGGGTCGCGATACTGGTGGGGCTTAACCTCTTTGAGGAAAGCGCTGATAACGATGTCTTTAGCCGCGATGGTACCCAGATATTTGCCGGGGTGAACTGGAATGCCTGGGAAAATGGTTCTCTCTATGCAAATTACCGGCAGCGCGATTACAAGCACGATGCACCTGAACCCCTGTTCAATGAAAAGAGAGATGAGCGCGAAGAACGATTTGCGATTGGTGCCAGCCATGAATTTAAGGACGGACTACTGAATAAATGGGTGTTGAATGGTAGTTACACCAATACTGATAATGTGTCGAATGTAGATATATATGACTTTGACCGTGAAGTCGTGAGTGCCACATTGTCCAGAACGTTTTAAGAGTCCGGGTATACATGCGTGTTCGACAATTAAAGTGGGAGGGGATGTGATGAGTATGCAAAGAATGTTTTCAATCCTGTTGGCGATCATGATTACCATTGCCGCCGCACAGACGACAGCTCTCGCCAGGACCAAAGCCAATCTTGATGACGAATACACTGATTCGGTATATAGCTGGGGGCCCTGGCTGGTACTGGTCAGACCTGCCGCTGGTCCAGCGGCGCGGGTTTTACCCCTGACAGTGGCGCTTGCACTTGGCTTTGGTGCAGGTGATGCCGGGCAGTTTACTCCTGGTATTATATTCCCGCCCGATGCCGGTGGTGGTGGCAACGGCAATGGTGGTGATAATGGTAATGGCGGGGATAATGGTGATGGCGGCAATGGCGGTGATAATGGTAATGGAGGCGGCAACGGTACCCCTCCGATTGCATCAGGCCCTTGTGATCCCGGTGCCGCATGCAGCTATGGCCTGGTTGACCAGGTTACATCAACCGGCCCGGGCGGCGAAGTCGGCACACGAACATATAATGTGATCGGCTTCCAGAACGCCAGTGTTAGCCTGAATCCGATCCCACTGGAAGACGGGAATACCAGTGGCCCTGTCACCTTGACGTTGTCCAGTAACACTGCTGTTCCAATGGAGTTAATGATAGTGGATCAGTATCAGCAGACGGGGCCGAATAAGTGGAGCACTTATGAGCGCACCAAAGTGCCGTATGCGCTCGACGGCAGTGAGGGCTTAGCGATTATCACCGAGCACATCAACGGTGTCACCATCGATGTTGCCGGTGTCCCGTTCACCTACGGGCTGGCCGATAATGATACAAGGGACTACACAGAGTCGACAGGCATTCTGACGACTGACAAAACCCGCGGTGCTTTTATACATGGTACGGCCACGGTACTCGATGATCTCGGTTCGTTGCATGCCGGAAATGTTCAGGCTACGTATGAGGGATTTACCCTCAGGGATGTGAACCCTGTCAATATAAATGTCGATTTCGGCAACCAGAGCTGGAATGGTAGCTGGAATGGTGGAACTGACTCGACAGTCACCACCTTTGTTGACAGCAATGGCGTCACCAACCTGACCGGGGGCGTCGGTTTTCAGGCCAGTGGTGTCATCAATGGCCCCAATATTGTCTCAACTGATATTTCGGCTGCGGATGCAACATCAATCTCTGGAAATGTTAACGGTTCGTTTTTCGGTGGCGATGCAGGGGTGCTTGCGGGGGCCGCAAATGTAGACAAGACAACGGTTGATTATAGTGGCAACTATCAGGATCTGTACGTGACACGGGACCCGCTCAAGGTCGGCACGTTACCCGTCCCCGACTCACTTGGCGGTGGGGTTGAATAATACTTGTTATCCATGCTCGTCAGTAACATAAAAAAGGGCTGCCGCTGGCAGCTATTTTTTAGCGGCTATGTTTTTACCGGTTGCCTGCGGAGGTCTGAAATATTGACAGAGGTCCCGCTTCTATACGATTTCTTCATGCACATCATTACGACGGCAAGTGTATCCACCACTGTTTTTCATCAAGTGAATAAATGGGGACGTAATGCAGAATGTTTTTATGTGACAGGATCTCATTGACCTGGTTATCGAGGATGACAATATCATCATCCAGATAGACCGCAAGCACGGCATGGGGAATTCCCAGATTCGTATCCTGTAAAACGACTATGCGGCTTTGTAGTTGCTGGTGTCCCAGCCAGCGCAAGGAAAGCAGTTTGGTAATGGCATAATCTTCGCAATCGCCGCCACGACGAAGAAACTCTTCTGGTATTGCCCAGTAATCCTCCAGGCCATAGTTATCTATATCCAGTATGTAATCTTTTTTGTTGGCATAAAGGTTGATTCTTTTTAATTGGTCGACAGTATCCATACCTTTAAGGCTTTGCAGGTATACCAGCCATTCATTCAGATGGCAGCGGTTAAACCGCTTGCTGTCGCAGTTGCCTTCTATAGACTCTTTGCGGACATACCGTTCCAGCACACTGAGCCATTGTGGAAACATCTCCAGATTTTCCTGGTGGGATTCGACAGAGCCAAATAATCCGGCTGCAGAGGTAAAAGACGGGAAAGTGAAGGCCAGCAGCAAGCTGGCGAGTAACAACACAGTGTTTCTGAATCGCCGAATAACGGAGATGAGGATAGAAAGTCTATAGCCCACTACATGGAGTTCCTTATGTAGTTATTGCTGCAATCTTACTTTAAAATGATTCTGCGTGCGAATGACCGGCATGAGCAAAATACACTTCTATTCATAAATTCCTGTTGAGTCGGCAGGGGTGGGACACATGCTCACAGGAGAATACGGCGAAGAAGGGCCCTATGCCACAAGCCAGTGGTCTGCCGATGGCCAGCCCCGGATGACCTGGGCGGGCACAGGGGCTTGGCAAATGTCGTCGCTACGGCTATAGTTACACCCATGAATAACTCAACATACACGTCAGCATTCCAGATGGCCCGTCCGGGTCCGGCTGCCCTGTGTCTCCAGGCACGACTCCTGCTCCTGCCGTAAGGCAGACTATTTCACCCCCTATACCCTGGCGAGGGTCAGTAGAAACGCAAAAATCAACCAAAAATCAAGAGAATACTCGTCGCCGAGCCATGCCCATTCGGGCTTGTCAGTGGTAAAATGTCGGCAACACTGCACGGAGTCAGATATGAGTGACAAGTTAATTATTTTCGATACCACCTTGCGTGATGGGGAGCAGAGCCCCGGCGCGTCGATGACCAAAGACGAAAAGGTGCGGATAGCCAGGGCCCTGGAGCGTATGCGCGTGGACGTGATCGAGGCCGGTTTCCCAATTGCCTCGCAGGGGGATTTCGAGGCGGTCAAGGCCGTTGCCGACACCATCCGGAACAGCACGATTTGCGGTCTGGCACGCGCCCTGGACAAGGACATCGACCGTGCCGGTGAGGCCCTGCAGGGGGCTAATTCGGCCCGTATCCACACTTTTATCGCGACCTCGCCGATCCATATGCAGGAAAAACTGCGTATGCAGCCGGACCAGGTCCTGGAACAGGCCGTGCGTGCCGTGAAACGCGCCCGCCAGCATACCGATAATGTCGAATTTTCCCCCGAAGACGCCGGCCGCTCGGATCTGGATTTCTTGTGCCGTGTGCTGGAGGCTGTTATCGACGCCGGTGCCACAACGCTGAACATTCCGGATACGGTGGGTTATAACCTGCCGCACCAGTTCGGCGAGTTAATCTACAACCTGCGCGAAAAGATCCCGAATTCAGACAAGGCCATCTTCTCCGTGCATTGTCATAACGACCTGGGGCTGGCCGTTGCCAATTCGCTGTCGGCGGTATTAAACGGTGCTCGCCAGGTTGAATGTACGATTAATGGTCTGGGTGAGCGCGCCGGGAATGCCGCGCTGGAAGAAATCGTCATGGCCGTGCGTACCCGGCAGGATGTCTTTAGCTGCGATAGTGAACTGGATACGACACAGATCATGACTTGTTCGCGTCTGGTTTCCGGGATCACCGGTTTCACCGTGCAGCCGAACAAGGCGATTGTAGGTGCCAACGCCTTTGCCCATGAATCCGGCATTCACCAGGACGGCGTGCTGAAAAAACGCGAGACTTACGAAATTATGCGTGCCGAGGATGTTGGCTGGGCAACCAATCGCATGGTCCTGGGCAAGCATTCCGGACGGAATGCATTTCGTACCCGTATGCAGGAACTGGGTATCAGCTTTACCTCCGAGGATGAGGTCAATGCCGCCTTTTCGCGTTTCAAGGATCTGGCAGATAAAAAACATGACATCTTTGATGAAGACCTGCAGGCATTGATGACCGAGGCTGGTATCGAGGCAGAGAATGAACGCTTCAGATTACTGGCCCTCAAGGTCTGCAGTGAGACCGGTGAGACGCCTGACGCCAATGTTACCCTCTGGGTGAATGGCGAGGAGAAGTCTGCCCATGCGCAGGGCGGGGGGCCGGTCGATGCCGCCTTCCGTGCTATTGAAGAGATCGTACATAGTGATACCGAATTGCAACTGTACTCGGTGAGCAACATCACCACCGGCACCGACTCGCAGGGTGAGGTTACCGTGCGTCTGGAAAAGGCCGGCAATATCGTCAACGGGCAGGGTGCCGATACCGATATCGTGATTGCCTCGGCCAAGGCCTATATCAATGCCTTGAACAAAATTATGCAGCCGATGGAGCGTGCCCACCCACAAGGGGCTGATGTGTAATGCGGGATCCCTATCTTCAGGCAATGGGCATTGAACAGTGGGTACGGCGCAAGCCGCACCCGCAAGCTGTGGCTGCTGCTGAAGATAAACCGGCGATAGCAGAACATGCTGTGGCAGATAGCAAAGACCATGCTACTGAACATGTTGGTCAGCCGGAAACGCAGTCATACGAAATCGAATTGACTCCACCTCGATCTGGTCAAACACATGATATTGACAGACTCGACTGGCCTGAGCTCAAGAGTCGGGTTGTTTCTTGTACGTTGTGTGATCTGCATGCGACGCGGATCAATGCTGTATTTGGTTCGGGTGATCATCATGCAGACTGGATGCTAATCGGCGAAGCCCCCGGTGCCGAGGAGGATAAGCAGGGCGAGCCCTTTGTCGGCCGTGCCGGCGAGTTACTCACCGCTATGTTACAGGCCATGAAGCTGAAGCAGGAGCAGGTGTTCATCACCAACATCGTTAAATGCCGCCCACCAGATAACCGTGAACCGCATGTGGACGAGGTGCAGAGTTGTCAGCCCTATCTGCGCCGCCAGATCGAGCTGTTGCAACCAAAGCTCATCCTCGCCATCGGCCATGTCGCGGCGAAAAGCCTGCTTGGGCGAGCCGAGCCGATGAAGGACTTGCGTGGACAGCGCTTTGAGTATGCAGATACCGGTATCCCGGTAGTGGTGACCTATCACCCGGCTTACCTGCTGCGCAAGCCTGGCGAAAAACGCAAGGCGTGGCAAGACTTGCAGTTTGCCATGCGTTTGTTCGCCGAGCAGGCAGGAATATCATGAGTGCCATTCTGCAAGAGGCGACGATAAACCTGCGCCCGATGCAGGAGACGGATATCGATGCCGTAATGGAGATCGAAAACGCTACGTATCCCTTCCCCTGGACAGCCGGCATCATGCGAGACTGTCTGCGCGTCGGTTATTGCTGCTGGCTGGCGGAACAGGACGAACAGATAGTTGGCTACAGCATCATGTCGATCGGTGCCGGCGAATCACACCTGTTGAATATCTGTGTTGACCGAGACTGGCAGCGGCAGGGAGTAGCCAGCCGGTTACTGAAACATATGCTGAATCTGGCCAAACGGCACGGTGCCGAGGTCTGCCTGCTTGAGGTACGACCATCGAATCTCAGTGCAATCGAGCTCTATGAAAAAATCGGTTTTTCCGAAGTCGGCAGGCGAAAGTCCTATTATCCGGCGAAGAACGGCCATGAAGATGCCCTTATCCTGGCCTGCCCGCTGCTGGACTATACTGAATAAGTATTTAGTCGCGGCGCCATTTCAGGTAGAATTACAGATACTGTTTCAGTAACGAAAATCATGTCCGAGATTGCAAACCAAACGGCCCTGCGCCGTACTTTCGCCATCATCTCCCATCCCGATGCAGGCAAGACCACGCTCACAGAGAAGCTCCTGCTCTATGGGGGTGCGATCCAGCTCGCCGGTACAGTGAAAGGCCGTAAATCCGATCGGCATGCCACTTCCGACTGGATGGAGCTCGAAAAACAGCGTGGTATATCGGTAACATCCTCGGTGATGCAGTTTCCGTATGCCGGCAAGATCATCAATTTGCTGGACACACCGGGGCATGAGGACTTCTCGGAAGATACCTACCGCACGCTGACCGCTGTAGATTCGGCGCTGATGGTCATCGATTGCGCCAAGGGCGTCGAAGCCCGGACTATCAAGCTGATGGATGTTTGTCGTCTGCGTGATACGCCCATCATCACGTTTATCAACAAGCTCGACCGTGAAGGTCGCGACCCGCTCGAATTGCTCGACGAGGTCGAGTCTGTTCTCAAAATCCGCTGTGCCCCGATCACCTGGCCGATTGGCATGGGCAAGGAGTTCAAGGGTGTTTTTCATTTATATAATAATTGTGTTCACCTGTTTAGTCCGACGCATAAGGGCAAGTTACAGGCAGGTGAAGTTATCGAAGGACTGGATAACCCGCGTCTGGATGTGCTGCTTGGCGACAAGGCTGCAGCGTTGCGTGAAGAGATTGAACTCGTCCGCGGTGCCAGTAACGAATTTGATGCTGAGGCCTATCTCAAGGGTGAGCTGAGTCCGGTATCGTTTGGTTCAGCGATTAATAATTTTGGCATCAAGGAATTGCTGGACACCTTTGCAGAATACGCGCCACCACCCTTGCCGCGCATGACCGATGTGCGCGAAGTGAAACCGGAAGAGGAAAAATTCAGCGGTTTTGTCTTCAAGATCCAGGCAAATATGGATCCGGCCCACCGTGACCGAATCGCCTTTATGCGTGTGACCTCGGGCAAGTTCACCAAGGGTATGAAGATACACCAGGTGCGTATCGGTCGTGATGTGCAGATTGCCAATGCAATCACCTTTTTGGCGCGCGAGCGCGAGAACGTCATAGAGGCCTATCCCGGCGATATCATCGGGCTGCATAATCATGGCACGATCAAGATCGGTGACACCTTCACACAGGGTGAGGATATGAAGTTCACGGGTATCCCGCACTTTGCGCCGGAGTTATTCCGCCGCGTGGTCCTGCGTGACCCACTGAAGATGAAGGCTCTGCAAAAGGGACTTATTCAGCTTTCCGAAGAGGGCGCGACCCAGGTCTTCCGGCCGATGAACAGCAATGACCTAATCCTTGGTGCCGTCGGTGTGCTGCAGTTCGATGTGGTGGCCTACCGGCTGAAGGACGAGTACAACGTGGAGTGTAGTTACGAACCCGTCCAGGTTGCTACCGCCCGCTGGGTGGACTGTGCAGACCCAAAGATGCTTGAGGAATTTCGCAAGAAAGCTTATGACAATCTATCCCTCGATGGCGCGGGTGAACTGACTTATCTCGCACCCAGCCGGGTCAATCTCGATCTGACCATGGAGCGCTGGCCGGAAATTAAATTCCATGCCACTCGCGAGCATTAGCAAAATAGATGCAACTGTTTGTAATATAAGAAAAAACATTAAATGATCAGGCGGTGCGGATTCACCGCTTACGATCAGACATTCTAAAGTTATTCAGTGGCTTACCGATAGTCTATCTATAGACAGGTTTTCAGGTGTAGGCATGCGCGTTTCAAACAAGAACATTACGGCTTCTCGTCTAACGGGCCTGATTATTCTGGGCCTGTCGCTCATGACAGCGAGTCTGTCGGCGGCAGAGCAGGAGGCAAAGACAGACCTGCGTGTCCTCGTTGATGTTTCCGGAAGCATGAAGCAAAACGACCCGGAAAATCTACGGCGCACGGCGCTGCGTCTATTGATCGGCCTGGTGCCGGAAGAGGCCCGGGTCGGGATGTGGAGTTTTGCCCAGTATGTGAACATGCAGGTCAAGCCGGGGTTTGCCAGCAAGGCATGGAAAAAGAATGCCCGCAATGAGGCTGACAAGATCCATTCGCGAGGCCTTTTCACCAATATTGAGGCGACACTGGATAAAAGTACCTGGGACTGGCGCAAGCCCGATACGGCCTGGAACCGTCACCTGATCCTGTTAACCGATGGCCAGGTAGATGTTTCAAAGGATAACAATAAAAACACTGCCTCACGGGATAGAATCCTCAAGGAGCTGTTGCCGAAGCTGAAGGCGGCCGGGGTAAAGATTCATACTGTCGCCCTGTCGAAGAACGCCGATCATGATTTACTGAGGACTCTTGCCACAGAGAGTGATGCCTGGTACGAGCCGGTGGAGACAGCGGAGGGCCTGCAAAAGGTCTTTCTCCGCTTGTTCGAGAAATCAACGCCTACGGATAATCTGCCCCTGGATGGCAATCGCTTTGAAGTTGATAAAAGCATAGAAGACATGACCGTGCTGGTTTTTCATGCGAAGGGTGCCAACGCCACCCGTGTTATTCGCCCGGATAACAGTAGCTTTCAGCATGGACAGATACCGAATAATGTGGCATGGCATCACGATAAAGGCTTCGACCTGATTACCGTGCATAAACCGGAGGCAGGTAGCTGGTCGATAGATGCAGAGATGGATCCCGATAATCGTGTGCAGGTAGTAACAAACCTCAAACTGCGGGTTGGCGATATCCCGAATAACATCCTGAAAGGCGAGGCACTGGATATTCATGCCGAGCTAAAAGAAAATGAAGGGCTTGTCTCCAATAAACAGATTCTCGAACTGGTTGATGTTGATATTGTCAGCAAACTTGCCAGCGCTACTAATGACCTCTCCATGCAACCTGCCGAAAAAGCCGGGACTTACAGCGTACAGCTGAACGGGCTGGATGAGACAGGTGCAATGGAGCTGACTGTTCGGGCGACAGGGCCGACATTCCGCCGTGAAAGTCGCCATTCAGTAAGAGTACATGAAAGCCCGTTACATCTGGATATCAGCGAAAAGGACGGTGGCTTTCTCATTACCGTAGCAGAGAACCAGGAACTCATTCAGAGCGGTACACTCGGGTTAACGTTGAGCCTTGATGATGAGACCGTTCCTTCCGCAATCACAAGATCCGATACAGGCACCTGGCAGGCCAGTCTTGGACAAGAGTATGCGGGACGCCATTTTACAATAGAGGCTACGGCCAGCTTGTCCGGTGACCGGCCTTTCGAAAGCCAATTGCATGGTCAGTTACCGGAACCGGAGGCCCCCTTCGTAGACCCACTTACTATCTGGGCCGAAGAACATAAGGGTGAGATTATTGTTCAAGTGCTTGAAATGCCGAATGTCCTTCAGACAGGCACGCTGGATCTGAAACTGCAATTACCGGAGATAGCCGAACTAAAGATGGCGGAGACAAAGCAGATACTCCAGGTGGAACCACACCTTTGGCGGTTGCCGATTGAGCCGGATTACGCAGAGACCGAGGTGACCATTCAGGCTAATGGCCATCTGCTTAACGGTAAGCCTTATCAGCTTGAGCATAAACTGACCTTGCCCGTGATTAGGCAGCCGGAAGTTTCACAACAGCTTGAGTCGCCAGCAGAGAATCAGGAAGAGGCGCCCAAAACCGAAGCAGGAACACCGGTAGAGAAGCAAGGGCGTAACTGGCTGGTGATCACTATCAGTCTCGTGATTATTAATGCCTTGATTGGCGTAGGCGGCTTCTTTGCCTATCGCTACTGGAAAAGGCGAGACCACCAGGTAGATGATGAACTCGGTGAGCAAGAAGAGCATGCGGAAAAGACAGCAAGTAACGAGCCAGAAGAAGAATCAATCAGTTTTGACGAGGAAGTGGATGTCATTGGTGCGGCTTCGGCTAGCGAAGCGGCTCCTCCTGCAGGCGACGATAAGCCAGGGCAAAATTTCGCCGAAGAGCGTCGCCCCCAGCCTGATACGCCTGTAGTCGATCTGAATGAAGTCGTGGAAACCGACGTCGACGATCAGGATCAGGATAATGGAATACCGACACTTACTGATACTGCAGATACATCATCTGAAGCAGGGACACCGGTCGAGAACATTGACGATGATGCTGTCGCCGATGAATGGGCCGCCGCACTGACCGAGTCGGCTGACGCGGAGACTGAAGCAGAGGCACCGGCCGAGAGCAGTGACGATGATGCCGTCGCCGATGAATGGGCCGCCGCACTTGCCGAGTCGGGTGACGCGGAGACTGAAGCAGGGGCACCGGCCGAGAGCAGTGACGATGATGCCGTCGCCGATGAATGGGCCGCCGCACTTGCCGAGTCGGGTGACGCGGAGACTGAAGCAGAGGCACCGGCCGAGAGCAGTGACGATGATGCTGTCGCCGATGAGTGGGCCGCCGCACTAGCCGAAGCAGAATCAGTCCCCTCTGGGGAAGACAAGAAGTGACCGAAACCACGCTGACCATGCTGATCCTGGGGGCGGAGCTCGGTGGCATTGTGCTGCTGGTTTTTCTCGTGTTTATGTTAGTCCTTCTGCGCCGCAAACGTTCAGATAAACAGTATGTCGCAGAATTCATCAGCAGCTATAAAAAGGCACTACCTGAACAAACACGCGATTTCAAGAATAGACTGGAAAACCATTTTTATGTCATTGGCGAGGATGCGGATGAAGTACTGAATAATCTTTCTGATACAGAAACTCGTCTGCATAAACGTATCCTGAATCTTTACCTGGGTAATCATCGCAAGTGCCTTGCTGATATTCGCAAGGATGTGACTGCCTTGAATGAAAACTGGCTGATGATTATGAATGAGAGCCTGACGAACGCCGCTGAAGTACTGGGCAAGAGCGGGGCTATTACGCAAATGCAGCAGGACTATACGGAATTAAAGAAAGAAAACATGACCATGCGAGAAGAACTGGCAGAGGCGATGAGCAGTATGGAAGAAATGCTTAAAGAATACTCGCTGCTTTATGCCGACCGCGATGATAAAAACGAGGCGATGGAAAAGTTAGCTGGTGAGTACCGGGAAATAAAGACCAAGACCGAGAGGCATGATAAGGGTTGATGATTTATGATTCCAGGTTGATGAACGGTGAGCGGTTAGTTCTGCAATAATCTTTTATTTCTATTTTTTTCGTAGACAGAAAAGTTTCTGGCTCAAAGCCTGATGCAATTGATTGCTAACAATATTCATCAATCATCAATGACCAGAACTGCACCTGTGCTCAGCATGCCCCGTAGACTGAGTTTCTTTTCCTGAATCCATTCCGTTATGGCTATGATGATCATGTGCGGCAGGCGCGAAAAGAGTATAAAGGCCAAATAACAGGATAAGCGTACCAGCCAGTTGTCTTACCAGTGGCCGACGGACAAAATTACCCAGGCGCGAGGCTGCGCTTCCCATAAGCACCAACATGGGCAGGGTGCCCAGGCCAAAGGCCAGCATGATCAGGGCTCCTTGCATGCTGTCCTGTGAACTCAAGGCGAAGGCGAGCATGGCATAGACCATGCCGCAGGGGAGCCAGCCCCAGACCAGCCCCAGACCGAATGCCTGGAGCGGATTGGTTACCGGCAGGAAGCGCTGGCCAAGCGGTTGCACGTACCGCCAGACATGATTGCCGGCCCGTTCCAGGATGGTGAGCACTTGCCACCAGCCGGCAATATAGAAACCCAGTGCAACCATGAACAGGCCACTGAGCCATTTGCCAATATAATTGCCGGATTGGCCAAACTGACTCGTAGTTTCCGAACTGAGCCAGGCGAGCAGCCCACCGGCAATGACATAACTGAGAATACGTCCACTGTTATAAAGCAACTGGTAGGGAAATAGTCGCCAGAGGCTGCCACGGGTTCTTGCCGACAAACCCATGCTTAACGCACCCACAATGCCTCCGCACATCCCAACACAGTGCAGAGAGCCGAGCAGGCCGGTCATAAAGGCAGCGATCAGGCTGATTTCGTTAGTCACTGGAAAGGAAAAACTTACTAGCCAAATTGAACACTGGAATCGCCGGGCAACATCAGGCTGCCCGTCAAGCGCCATTCCGGCGTGCTGATCTGTGCATGCCAGCGCCCCGGTTTCAGGGTTGGCAGTATGGCAAAGTAATCACCGCCCGCTGTACGTTGCAGGATTATTTCACGGTCGAAGCCGGCACGCGTGGCATGTAGCATACTCAGTTCAAGCCGGTCCGGGAGAGACACCTGTTTGCGGGATTTCAATCTCAGGTGCACGGTACCTTCTGTTTGTTCAAGCTGCAGTTTGCCATACAGCTCCAATTCTGTTGCCGCACGGTCACGTTCAATGACCAGGTTAATTTCCTTACCTTGTTTATAGTAGTCATCCTTTACCAGGCCATCATAGGTGGTGATAGCAAAATAGAGCAGGAAGCCACCCATTATGACGGCGGAAGAGGGAATGCCGATTAATAGCCAAACGTAGGGCGTGCGGTACCAGGGACGTTGTACTGTATTCATAGTTACTTTATTCCTGCCGGGGCGAGAAAGCGGCTTTGGGATTCTACCTGTATGTCGGCGTTGTCGGCTGCCTGCAATTTGAAGTTGATATTGGTGCTGCGTGACTTGAGTTCGTAAGGATCTGCCTGCACGCGTAGCGAGACATCGGCGACCTCACCGGAAGCGACCTGGATACGGGGACGATTCATGATGACCTTGATGTCCTCGATACCGGAAACAGACAGGATATAGTTATGTGTTTTTTCATCCATGTTGATGATCTTCAATGTATAGACATTTTCAATCAGGCCTTCCTGGGTCTCATTATAGAGGCGGTTGCGGTCGCGCAGAACATCCAGGCCGAGTGGCACACGGGTACCGATTGCATACACAAGCGTCGCTGCAAAACCGAGCAGGATGAGGGCATAGATAATGACGCGTGGACGCAGGATGTGCGAAGGCTTGCCCTCGTCAGCATTCTGCGTGCTGTAACGGATTAGATTCCGGGGGTAGCCCATCTGGTCCATAACGGTGTTACAGACATCGATACAGGCGGAGCAGGCGATACACTGGTATTGCAGGCCGTCACGGATATCAATGCCGGTCGGGCAAACCTGTACACACATCTGATCGTCAATACAATCGCCGAGCCCTTTTTCGCGTGGATTGACACCTTTCTTCCTTGAACCACGCGGTTCGCCTCGGTCTTTATCATAGGAAATGATCAGGGTGTCTTTATCAAACATCGCGCTCTGGAAACGCGCATAAGGGCACATATAAATACACACCTGTTCGCGAAGGAAGCCGGCATTACCCCAGGTGGCCACACTGTAGAAGATAATCCAGAACCATTCCCAGCCACCGAGTGACAGGTCAGCAATGCGGCCGGCCAGATCCATAATCGGGGTGAAATAACCCACGAAGGTGAAGCCGGTGAAGGCAGCGAACAGGATCCAGACCGTATGTTTGCTGCCCTTGACCATGAGTTTATGGGCGGTCCACGGGGCCTTGTCGAGTTTCATCTGCTTGGGCCGGTCACCTTCGATCTTGCGCTCAAACCATAAGAAGATTTCGGTCCAGACAGTCTGCGGGCAAGCGTAGCCACACCACAGACGTCCGGCGACAGCGGTGAAAAAGAACAGGGCGAGGGCCGCAAGGATCAGCAGAAGTGCGAAGTAGAAGAAGTCCTGCGGCCAGAAGGTCAGGCTGAAGATATGAAACTTTCGATTCGGCAGGTCGAGCAGCACGGCCTGGTGACCTTCCCACTGTAGCCAGGGCGTCAGGTAATAGATGCCGAGCAACATGAACACGCCCATGCTCCGCCAGAAGGCAAAAATGCCATGAACTTCACGCGGGTATATTTTCTCCCGCTTGGCATAAAGCGACGTTGATTTATCGGTGTTCTTTTCAGTACTCATATCTCTGACTCGGTAAATAAAGTTACATTTCGCCAATGCACAAGGCATTCGCAAGGCAGGACAACACGAAAAGAAAAAACGGGGGTGTTTATTACCTGGGGTTCGGGTTACAGGGCTTGCGGAAAAAACAGGTTAATGCGCAAGACGAGGTGGTCAGTAACCAGAAAAGAAAAAACCCGACAGTATAGGCACCCAGCCGAGATGTATCGGCGAAGCGTGTTTCCTGTAGCAGTGTGACGGGATCAAAGGCGGTGAAGAACAGTACCGTGGCGAGCCCGGCCATGAGAAATGCCGGCCAGAGAACAGAAATGGTCTTCTGACACTTGGGGATTTCCTGTTCCATCCTGCGCACCTCGGTACTGTCGGTTAACTGCCTATATCATACTGCTGTTTATTCGTTGTCGCCAGCCGAGAGACCGTAAACATAGGCCGTCAGCAGGTGAATCTTTGCCTCGTCGAGGAATCCCTCGTGTTTCGGCATACGACCACTGCGACCGTTGGAGATGGTCTCGATCACGGCACGTTGTGAGCCACTGTATAACCAGACATTATCAGTCAGGTTTGGGGCACCAAGTGCTTGATTTCCAGTGCCATCAGCGGCATGACAACTAACGCAAAGCTGCTGGAACTTGTCCTGGCCGAGACGGGCAGCCGTTTCGTTGACCTTGCGGCCGCTCAGGCTGAGCACATATTCGGCCACATTGAAGACACCTTCCTTGCCCAGAACCTGTTCCCAGGCCGGCATGACGCCGTTACGACCCTGCGTGATACTGGTCTTGATCGCCTCGGGATTGCCGCCATATAACCAGTCCTCGTTGGCCAGATTCGGAAAGCCGCGTGAACCGCGCGCATCAGAACCATGACAAATAGCACAGTAGGTGCTGAACAGGCGGTGGCCGGTTTTGCGGGCCTCGTCGTCCTCGCTCAGGGCAACAACATCCTGTTCGAGATAGGCGGCATAAATCGGGCCATAGATCTCTTCGGCCTTTTCCAGTTCAGATTCGTACTGCCCTGCCTGTGTCCAGCCAAGCAATCCCTTCCATGTGCCCAGGCCCGGGTAAAGCAACAGGTAAACAGCGGCAAAGATGAGAGTGAGGTAGAACATGTTTACCCACCAGCTCGGCATCGGGTTATTCAGCTCTACCAGGGTCTCGTCCCACTTGTGCTCCAGGGGCTCACCGTCGAGTGAGCCTTCTTCGGGCTTTTTCTGCATCCAGATAATCAGCAGGTACATGCTGATGAGGCCAATCACGACAGGTACATTGATGAACCAGGGCCAGAAATCACTTGTGAAATCAAACATGATCTTTTTCTCCAGAATCGACTTCAACCTTGTTCATCTCGTCTTCATCAAATGCCAGCATCGAGGCTTCATGGAACTCTTGCTGACGTTTGCTACTGAAGGCCCAGATCACGATGCCGACAAAGAGGACAAAGGCGACCAGGGTCCACATGACTTGTATGTTATTCATGTACTCCATGACTTATCTCCCTGACTTGATAGAAGTGCCAAGATTCTGCAGGTAGGCAATGAGGGCATCCAGTTCGGTTTTGCCTTCAAGTTGTTTTGGCGCATTGTCGATATCTTCCTGTGTATAGCCGTGCCCCATCATGTTCAGCACTTCCATTTTCCTGCGGATGCTGTCGGCGTCAGCGGGCGACTCGGCAAGCCATGGAAAACCCGGCATTATGGAAGCGGGCACCACGTCACGCGGGTTCATCAGGTGCACACGGTGCCATTCGTCACTATAACGGCCGCCTACACGGTGCAGATCAGGACCGGTACGTTTCGAGCCCCACAGGAACGGGCGGTCATAGACGAACTCGCCAGCCACAGAGTAGTGACCGTAACGTTCGGTTTCAGCACGGAACGGCCGGATCATCTGTGAGTGACAGGCATTACAGGATTCGCGAATATAAATATCACGACCGGTAAGCTCGAGCGCGTTATACGGTTCGAGACCGGCAACGGCTTCCGTTGTGTGCTTCATAAAGAATAACGGTACGATCTGCACCAGGCCACCCACGCTAATCACGAGGATGACGAGGATGATCATCAGGCCGATATTCGATTCAACTTTTTCGTGTCCAGTTGTTGACATGATTATCTCCTCAGTGTGCCGCAGCCGGGGCGAGTACAGGGGCATCATTGACGGCCTTGCCACTCTTCACGGTCTTGTAGACGTTGTATGCCATGATCAGCATGCCGGTCAGGAACAGGGCACCACCGACTAAGCGAACAATATAGAACGGATGCATGGCTTCAACACTCTCGATGAAGCTGTAGGTCAGGGTGCCGTCGGGGTTGACCGCGCGCCACATCAGACCCTGCATCACACCGGATACCCACATGGCAACGATATAGAAGGCGATGCCTACTGTGGCCAGCCAGAAATGCCATTCAATCAGTTTGACGCTGTGGATATCACGACCGAACATACGCGGAATCAGGTAATACATGGCGCCGATGGAAATCATGGCGACCCAGCCAAGGGCTCCGGAGTGCACGTGACCAATGGTCCAGTCGGTATAGTGCGACAGGGCATTAACAGTCTTGATCGCCATCATCGGGCCTTCGAAGGTAGACATACCATAGAAGGAGATCGAAACAATCAGGAAGCGCAGGATCGGGTCAGTGCGCAATTTTTCCCAGGCCCCGGAGAGGGTCATGATGCCGTTGATCATGCCGCCCCAGCTGGGTGCAAGCAGAACCAGGGAGAAGGCCATCCCCAGTGACTGGGTCCAGTCCGGCAGGGCGGTGTAATGCAGGTGATGCGGCCCGGCCCAGATGTAGGTAAAGATCAGGGCCCAGAAGTGAATAACCGACAGTCGGTATGAGTACACCGGGCGGCCTGCCTGCTTCGGCACGAAGTAGTACATCATGCCGAGGAAGCCCGCGGTGAGGAAGAAGCCGACGGCGTTATGACCATACCACCACTGAACCATGGCATCCTGAACACCCGCATAGGCAGAGTAGGATTTCAGCGCAGTGACAGGGATGGCGGCACTGTTAACGATGTGGAGGACGGCAACGGTCAGGATGAAACCACCGAAGAACCAGTTGGCCACATAGATATGTTTGACCTTGCGCTTCATTATCGTACCGAAGAAGACAACCGCATAGGAAACCCAGACCACGGCGATCAGGATATCAATCGGCCATTCCAGTTCGGCATATTCCTTCGAACCCGTATAACCTAAAGGCAGGGTGATCGCCGCCGAAATGATAACTGCCTGCCAGCCCCAGAACGTGAATGATGCCAGCGTGTCACTGAACAGGCGGGTGTGACATGTGCGCTGCACCGCGTAATACGAGGTGGCGAACAGGGCCGAGCCACCAAAGGCGAAGATCACGGCATTGGTATGCAGCGGTCGCAAGCGGCTGAAGGTGAGATACGGGATATCGAAGTTCATTGCCGGCCATGCCAGTTGCGATGCAATCAACACACCAACGGCCATGCCGACAATGCCCCAGATGACAGTCATGATAGCGAACTGTCGCACAACCTTGTAGTTGTACATATCTTGTGTAGCAGTCATATGCCTACCTGTCTTAGTTAACGAAAAGAAAAAGTGTTTAGCCAAAGAGATGGGGGAATGCGCCAAGGTCACTGGTGTAGACCGGACCAATCCCGTATCCCCACATGATCACAGTGGCGGCCATCACGGCAACCAGTACCACGAGGCCAACGGCCATGACGGCGCTGGCGAACAGGAAGCCCTGTTCCTTGCTAACCTGCATCATGATCGGCAGACCGGTATAGAGCAGGTAAATACTGTAGGCAAGTGCCGGCATGCCAACAATCATGTTGAGCCAGGGAATCGGGTAGAGTGCCATCAGGCCCATAAGAAACATTGGTGTGGCAGAGAAGGCGGCCAGTGCAATGCCCTGTGGCAGCTGCTGCTCGGTGCCATAGGTTTTGCCCATCCAGTAGATCATCCAGCCGATAGAGAAGACCGCGACGAGCATGGTGACATAGGTGGCTATCGAGATCATCAAGGCGCTTTCGACGGTCAGTTTGACGGGCTCGGCGGTGCCAATCTGCCAGCCGATCTGGGTGGTGCCGATAAAACCGGAAATGGCCGGAATGGCCGCCAGGAAGAGCACGTGAGAGCAGTAGCATTTACCAATTGAACAGCGTTCTTTTCGAATATCTTCCCATTCCTGGGCAGGGTGTGCGAATAATCCCCAGACGTGTGATAAAAACATTTGCGGCCCTCACCTTATTTTTGATTTAAAAAACATCCTGTTTGCCAACCGGATGCCGGACAAAACAATGGCTTATGATCCACAAATCACTTGTAACCTGCGGATTAACCTAGTAATTAAGTAAATTATAATATATTAAATTATAATAGATTACTTGGTATGATGCGAGTCTAATGACGTATAAAACAATACGCCTTGATCTGGATCAAAGCGAGAAATAGCTGACGGCAAGGCAGAGTTTGCTACCCTGCACTTTCTGCTGCCATTGTATAGGCCTTGGGGCCATGAATTAAATAACTATTATAGTAAGGAATTGGGTCGCCAAATCGTGCCAGAACTCCGCACATTACAATGTTTCCACTGTGGTTTGCCGGTACCCGAGGGCATCGACTTTACGCTATTGATAGATGGCGAGTCGCAGCCTATGTGCTGCAAGGGTTGCGAGGCCGTGGCCAAAGCCATTATCGATGCGGGGATGGGGGATTATTACAAGTTTCGGACCGAGAATGCGCCCACCGGCCGCGAGCTCGTGCCTGACTTCCTGCAGCAGATCAGCATCTACGATAATGAGACAGTGCAGGGGAGTTTTGTGCGCCGCGATACCACCGCGGCAGCAGATGAGCGCGAGGCTGACCTCATCCTGGAAGGCATCACCTGTGCCGCCTGCATCTGGCTTAACGAGCGGCACCTGGCCGCCTTGCCCGGGGTGCTCGAGGTGGCTATCAATTACACCACTCACCGGGCCCGCGTGAAATGGGATAACAGCCAGATCAGGCTTAGCGAGATCCTCGCGGCGGTGAGTCGCATCGGTTACCTGGCGCACCCCTACGACCCGAATCGTCAGCAGCAACTCCTCGAACAGGAACGGCGCCGGCACATCCGCCGTCTCGGCCTGGCCGGGGTGCTTGGCATGCAGGTGATGATGATCGCTGTGGCCCTGTACCTGGGGGCCTTCTCCGGAATCGAGGAACATTTCCGGCAGTTCTTCCACTGGGTGAGCCTTGGCCTGACCCTGCCGGTGATGCTGTATTCCGCGCAGCCGTTTTTCCGCACCGCCTGGCGTGATGTCCGGCGCCTGCAGGCCGGGATGGATGTGCCGGTCTCGATAGGCATCCTGGTGGCCTTTGCCGGTAGTGTCTATGCGACCTTTACCGGTCACGGCGAGGTCTATTATGACTCGGTATGCATGTTCGTATTCTTTTTGCTGACCGGCCGGTATTTCGAACTGGTCGCACGCAAACGCGCAGCGGAAGCATCAGAGACGCTAGTTCGCAGTGTGCCAGCAATGGCAACCCGGCTCGGGAGCAATAATGAGGAAACTCTCGTCGCCGTGGCCGAACTCATCGTCGGCGACCGGGTGCGGGTCCGTCCGGGTGAAACCGTGCCGGCCGACGGCCTGATTCTCGAAGGGCAGTCGAGCATGGATGAATCGCTGCTCACCGGTGAGAGCCTGCCGGTCAAGCGCGGTAGACACGAACGTGTCGTCGGCGGGGCCATTAATATAGAGAGTCCCTTGCTGATCCGTATCGAGCAGGTCGGACAGGACACTGTGCTGTCGAGTATTTTGCGTCTGCTGGATCGCGCCCAGACCGAGAAACCACGCATTACCCAGCTGGCGGATCGCACCGCCGCCTGGTTCGTATTTGCCGTCTTGCTGCTTGCCGGTAGCGTCGCGGCTTACTGGTGGCAGGTCGATCCGGCGCACTGGCTGCCCATCACCGTGTCAGTCCTGGTTGTGACCTGTCCCTGTGCCCTGTCACTGGCGACGCCGACGGCGGTGACGGCAGCCACTGGGAAATTGATTGTCAGTGGGCTTTTGGCCACGCGCGGGCATGCCCTGGAAACGCTGGCACGGGCCACGCATATCGTCTTTGATAAAACCGGCACGCTTACGCACGGTACGCTGAACCTGGTTGCCAGTGAGGTCAGCAAGGGTCATGATGTGGATGCGTGCCTGGCGATTGCCGCGGCACTGGAAACCGGTTCGGAACACCCGATTGCCCGTGCTATCCGTCACAAGGCGGGTACGAACGGCTTGCCGGCGGTCGAGATACGAAATACCCCCGGCGCCGGTTTGAAGGGGCAAGTTAACGGGCAGCGCTACTGGTTGGGGACGCCGCTTTTTGTCGAGCAGCAAAGTGGTCAGAAGTACGATAGCCGCGCCTTGCAAACCTTGCGGGCCAGCGGCAATACCGTCATCGCACTCGGTAACGGGCAGGCGGTACTGGCCCTGTTTGCTTTTGGTGATACGCTACGTGATGACGCCGCCGAGGCAGTGGCCGCGCTGAAGGCGGCGGGTAAACAAGTGGTCTTACTCAGTGGCGATCACCTGGCCGTCGCCCAGCACGTTGCCGGCAAAATCGGCATCGATGAGGTCTATGGTGACCTCCTGCCAGGGGAAAAACTGGCGCATGTACGCCATTTGCAGAAACAGGGTGCCGTGGTGGCGATGGTCGGTGACGGCATTAATGATGCCCCGGTGCTGGCCGCGGCACAGGTTTCGATTGCAATGGGCGGCGGCACCCAGCTGGCTGCCGCGAGTGCGGACATGCTGTTGCTTTCGGACCGGCTCACCGGCCTGGTGGAAGGCCTGAATATGGCCAAACGCATGTTGTGGGTGATCCGGCAGAATTTATTCTGGGCGCTTACGTATAATTTACTGGCCCTGCCTGCCGCGGCCGCCGGTTATATCGCACCGTGGATGGCGGCACTGGGTATGTCTGCCAGTTCGCTCATTGTCGTTGGCAACGCCTTGCGTCTGTTACGTAACAAAAGGAACTAGAATGGAAGTATTGTACTTGTTGATTCCGGTAGCGATGCTCCTCGTCGCCGTGATCGTGGCCGTGTTTTTCTGGGCGGTGCGCTCGGGGCAGTTCGATGACCTGGAAGGACCAGCGCATCGCATTATCATGGATGATGACAAACCGAAAAAAGACGAGTAGGTGGCAATACGCGTGCAGGGCACGCTACAAGCGGCCCATTAACGGCTGTATATCCCACCTATGGTATAATTATATTTTTACACTGCTGTCCCGTTAACATAAGCCTGACAAGCAGTAAGCTTCGAGAAAATAAGGTAACCAGGTTGATTGATGCGTATGAACACATGAAATTTCATCACCCTCTAATCGGCGTTATCCCTTCTCCCACAGGGAGAAGGCCAGGATGAGGGGGTAAATAAAACAAGGTGTTATCGAATCTAAATCCCCTCACCCTAACCCTCTCCCGAAGGGAGAGGGAATTAACGGGACAGCAGTGATATTTTTAATATAACGAATGAACGGGGCTGTTCTCATGCGACTGCTGACCCAGACCTGTTCGATATAGACAGCGGAAGAGAACGTGATGACAGAAAAAAAGGTTTCATTCCTTCATAGTATGAAGGCCGTATTCTGGGCCATGTTAGGTGTGCGTGCCAACAAGGGTTATGACGATGATGTGAAAAAGCTCAGTGCCAAACAGGTCATCATCGCCGGTCTGATTGGCGTTGCCGCCTTTATTACCACGCTGATTCTCGTGGTCAGGTTTGTGATCGGCAACGTCGCGGGCTAGGCAGGCAGCTTTCACATCTCGGCAATGCGTTTCTTTTCTTCCTGTAAGCGTTGCGCGGCTGATTCCAGTTCGGTGACACGTTCCCGTTCCTTGTTGACTACGGTCTCGGGGGCCTTGTCGACATAACTCCGGTTCGCGAGTTTCTGCTGGCGCATCGCCAGTTCTTTCCCGGTTTTGGCGAGTTCCTTGTCGAGGCGATTCAGTTCCGCGGCCTTATCGATGAGCCCCGCCAGCGGGATATGCAACATGCCACGAGTGCCGACCAGTGAGCTGGCAGATTCGGGCAGTGCGTCATCCACGCCGGCAAAGTCGATAGATGCCATTCGGCTGATCGAAAGACTGCAGTGCGCGGTTTCTTCAATGACGGCACGTTCGGTCTCGCTGAGATTCTGGACAATGACCGGCAGCGCTTTCCCCGGGGCAATATTCATTTCACTGCGAATACGTCGCACGCCACGGTTCAATTGCATAACCAGTTCGGTCTCGGCAAGCGCCTGTTCGTCGATTTTGCTCTTGTCACTGACCGGGTAGGCCTGCAGCATGATGGTTTCACCAGTCTGGCCGGCCAGTGGCGCAACGCGCTGCCAGATTTCTTCCGTTATATAAGGTATGAACGGGTGGGCGAGGCGCAACAGGGTTTCCAGTACCCGCACGAGTGTGCGGCGGGTGCCGCGCCGGGCGGCTTCGCTGCTGTCGTCACCTTGCAGTACGGGCTTGGACAGCTCCAGGTACCAGTCACAATATTCGTTCCAGGTAAAGTCATAGATCGCCTGCGCTGCGTGGTCGAGGCGGTAATGCTCGAGGGCATGGCTGACTTCGGCCTCGACCTGTTGCAGGCGCGAGATGATCCAGCGGTCGAAACGGTTCAGTTCGACATCATCGTTATCAATGCCGGTGTCCTGTCCCTCGGTATTCATGAGCACGTAGCGGGCGGCATTCCACAGCTTGTTGCAGAAGTTGCGGTAACCGGCGATGCGGTTCATGTCGAACTTGATATCGCGTCCGGTCGAGGCCTGCGCGGCAAAGGTAAAACGCAATGCATCCGTACCGAAGGCCGGAATGCCATCGGCGAATTCCTTGCGCGTCGCCTTTTCGATTTTCGCCGCCATCTTTGGCTGCATCAGCCCGCTGGTGCGCTTGGCCACAAGGGCTTCAAGGTCGATACCATCAATCAGGTCGAGTGGGTCGAGTACATTACCCTTTGATTTCGACATCTTCTGACCCTGCGAGTCGCGCACCAGGCCGTGGATATAGATCTCCTTGAAGGGCACCTCATCCATGAACTTGAGCCCCATCATGATCATGCGGGCAACCCAGAAGAAGATGATGTCAAAACCGGTGACCAGGACGCTGGTCGGATAATAAGTTTTCAGCGCATCGGTCTGTTGCGGCCAGCCAAGGGTGGCAAACGGCCACAATGCCGAGGAGAACCAGGTATCGAGTACGTCTTCATCCTGGCGCAGGGCAACATCGTCACCGAGGCCATGTTTCTCGCGCACTTCCTGCTCGGAGCGTCCGACATAGACATCGCCCTTGTCGTCATACCAGGCCGGGATACGATGCCCCCACCAGATCTGGCGGCTGATGCACCAGTCTTCGATGTTGTTCATCCATTCGTAATAGGTGTTCTTCCAGTTATCCGGCACGAACTTGATATCACCGTCCCGGACGGCCTTGATCGCCGGTTCGGCGAGCGGGGCGGTGCGAACATACCACTGGTCCGTGAGGAACGGTTCGATGACCGCACCGGAGCGATCACCGCGCGGCACCATGAGCTTGTGGTCGTCGGTCTTCTCCAGCAGGTCCTGGGCACCGAGTTCCTCGATAACGAGCTTGCGCGCTACGTAGCGGTCGAGGCCGTGAAAATCAGCCGGGATCAGCGCCCCGTTATCATCGTCGGCACCGACTACACAGGCATCGATGCTGAAGATATTGATAAGACCGCCATTTGGCAGGGCGGTAATCGCCGTTTCGTCACGGTGGGCTTGCCAGACCTGGTAGTCGTTGAAGTCATGGGCGGGGGTGATTTTTACGCAACCGGTACCAAACTCCGGGTCTACGTAATCGTCAGCAATGATCGGGATCTTGCGGCCGGTTAGCGGCAGTTCCACCATCTGCCCGATCAGGTGCTGGTAGCGTTCGTCGCCCGGGTGCACCGCGACTGCCGCATCACCGAGCATGGTCTCCGGACGGGTGGTGGCCACAATGACATGGCCACTGCCATCGGCGAGCGGGTAACGCATGTGCCAGAGGTAACCGTTTTCTTCCTGCGAGAGTACCTCGAGATCGGAGACCGCCGTGTGCAGCACCGGGTCCCAGTTAACGAGGCGTTTGCCACGGTAAATAAGGCCTTCTTCGTGCAGGCGCACAAAGACTTCGCCGACGGCGGTGGAGAGTTCGGGGTCCATGGTGAAACGTTCACGTGACCAGTCCAGCGAGGCACCCATGCGGCGCAACTGGCGGGTAATGGTGCCTCCCGATTCCGCCTTCCAGTCCCAGACGCGCTTGATAAAGGCGTCTCGTCCGAGGTCATGGCGAGTCTTGTCTTCGGCGGCGAGCTGGCGTTCAACGACCATCTGTGTGGCAATCCCTGCGTGATCGGTGCCGGCTTGCCAGAGGGTATTATCCCCGCGCATGCGATGGTAGCGGGTCAGGGCATCCATGATGGTGTCCTGGAAAGCATGGCCCATGTGCAGGCTGCCGGTGACATTCGGCGGCGGGATCATGATGCAGTAGGGGGCGGCACCGGCAGCGGTGCCGCTGCCGGCGGCGAAGTAGCCACGGGACTCCCAGGTCTCGTACCAGGTCTGTTCAATGGCGTTCGGTTGGTAGGTCTTGTCCATCGTCTGATCGTTTTGTTGTTGGATTCAAGGCGCGGCGCGCCACAAGCGGGGCATTATACCTAAAATCCGCATGAATACGGCCCCGAGGAGGATTCCGGTTTTAGTCAGGGTTTCTCTGGCCCAGTTCGCGCAGGAAACGCTGCAGGCTGTTTTCGGCGGGGACGGGGCTGTCACCGGATTCGAATTGCTGGCGGGCCTCGTCGACGATGTCATCGACAATCACGTCCAGTTCACTGCGTAGCTGCAGGAGCAGGGCTTCAATCTCATTACCCTGGCTGGCCGCAGCCGGGAGGTCCCTGAAGATGACATCATCCAGCACCGGGATCTGCATCTCATCCTCGACAGTATCTTCGGCGGGTAGCGGCGGGGAACTGTCTTCATCGAGGTACAGCGGGTCATCATAAAGCTCTGCAGGCTGTTCCGAAAAGGGTTCTGGCAGTGCTTCTGCGGCAGGGCCGTGGTTACTGCCTTCTTCAGCAAAAGGAAAACGCTTGTGCTCGAGTATGTTTTGCAGGGAACTCAGTACCTGCTCCAGTGACTCGGGAGGCGAGTTATGTCCCTGCGGGTTGTCATCTTGCAGGCTCATACGGTGTGTTAATTCCTCAGCTCATGGGTTTCCAGTGCATAGCCGCGGTCACGATAAAACCTGAAACGTTGCCGGGCCACCTGGCGTTCATTTTCGCTGCCACCGACAACTTCTGCAACCCGTTTGAAACGGCTAAAGCAATCCGGTACGGATTCAGCGAGATTGATCATGACATCATGGCTGGCCTCGTCCGGATGTTGATCGCCAATGACGAGCGGGTGCGCCTCCGCGTCTACCGCGTCACTCATGGAGTGGGGCAGGAAACTGCCGGGGCGGAAGCTCCATAACAGTTCGTCCAGCTGCTTTGCCAGGGCCGGTTTATCAGCATAAACAAACACGTGATGACCGAGCTGGTAAGCCTTTTCGGCCAGGCGACAGGCGGTGAGCAGTCGTTGTTGCTCATCACTGCCCCGGGTCAGGTAAAAATCCACGCGCGTCATCAGTACAGGCTTATTTCACCTTGTCGAGCAGGAACTGGGTCATGAGTGGCACTGGCCGGCCAGTGGCACCTTTTTCATTACCACTCTTCCACGCCGTGCCGGCGATGTCGAGGTGTGCCCAGTGCAATTTTTTGGTAAAGCGTGACAGGAAGCAGGCCGCGGTAATGGTGCCGGCTTCGCGGCCACCGACATTGGCCATGTCGGCAAAGTTGCTCTTTAACTGTTCCTGGTAATCATCCCATAACGGTAGTTCCCAGGCGCGGTCGCCACTGCTCTTGCCCGCACTAAGCAGGTCATGGGTCAGGCCACGATGATTGCCGAGCAGGCCGGTAGCATGGTTACCCAGGGCGATGACACAGGCGCCGGTCAGGGTTGCAACATCGACCACGGTCTCGGGATTGAAACGTTCGCTATAGGTAAGGGCATCGCAGAGGATCAAACGGCCCTCGGCATCAGTATTCAGGATCTCGATGGTTTGCCCGGACATGCTGGTAACGATATCGCCAGGCTTGACGGCCAGGCCATCCGGCATGTTTTCACAGGTCGGCACGATAACAACAACATTCAATGGCAGTTGCAGTTCGACGACTGTGTGCATGAGTCCTATCACGCTCGCCGCACCACACATATCAAACTTCATTTCATCCATTGCCGGCGAAGGCTTGATGGAGATCCCCCCGGAGTCGAAGGTGATCCCCTTGCCGACAAAGACATAGGGCTTGCTGTCTTTATCCGCGCCCCGGTATTCCATGCAGATAAGTTTCGGTGGCTGGCGGCTGCCTTTGGCAACCGAGAGCAGCGAACCCATGCCAAGTTCTTCCATGTCACTTTGTTCCAGCACCTTCACCGTCAGTTTATCCGACGACTTGCCCAGATCCACGGCCTGTTCGGCGAGATAGGACGGGGTGCAGATGTTAGGCGGCAAGTTACCGAGGCGGCGGGCAACGGCAACACCGGTGGCAATGCCGGCCCCCTCCTTGAGGGCCTGTTCGGCCCGCGACAGGTCCCGGCGGCTCGGTACGGAAAGGATCATCTTACGCAGTGGGCGGCGGGTCTTGTCCTTGTCGGTCTTGAGCTCGTCAAACAGGTAAAGCGCGCTTTCCGTGGTCTCCACGGCCTGGCGTACCTTCCAGTAGACCTCACGACCCTTGACCGGGAGTTCGGGCAGAAAGTTGACCGCATCCATGGCGCCGTTTTCATTGACCGTCCTGGCCGCCGTGGCGAGCGCCTGGCAATAGGCTGCCTCGTTGAACTCGCGCTCCTTGCCACAGCCGATCAGTAACACCCGATCGCACAGGGTATTTGGTACATTATGCAGCAGCAGGGTTTGGCCGGACTTGCCCTCGATGTCGCCACGGCGGATGATATTGGAGAGGTATGACTGGCTGACGGCATCAAGTTGCTCGGCCGCAGCAGACAGGCGACGGGGTTCAAAAACACCGACAATAATGCATGCGCTACGCTGTTTTTCCGGGTGGCCGCTTTTTATACTGAAATCCATGGGTTCTCCTGCTGAATCTGGGGCATAATGTGTG
The DNA here is from genome assembly GCF_032250955.1 of Sulfuriflexus sp. Classification (NCBI taxonomy): domain Bacteria; kingdom Pseudomonadati; phylum Pseudomonadota; class Gammaproteobacteria; order Chromatiales; family Granulosicoccaceae; genus Sulfuriflexus; species Sulfuriflexus sp. The sequence continues at coordinate 50,760 of NZ_JAVVES010000012.1, forward strand.
TAAGATGACATATATCGTACTACAACTACAAGTCAGGTCGCTATGCTAAGGGTTTGTTATTTAGTAAAAAGCGGCCGGGAACGAATGAAATCTTCGTGACAGTCTATCGGAAAAAATGTGATTTTGCAGCGTCTGTGCTGAATAGGCTAATTCCCGCATGATTATCAGGCGTTATATCCTGCGCGAGATCGCCCTGACCCTGTTTGCAGTGACCTCGGTTTTACTCCTGATTTTTTTCAGTACCCGCTTCGTGCGCCTGTTAAGGGATGTTGCCGAAGGCGTGCTGCCCGCCGAAATGGTCTTCAGTCTACTGGGCCTGGAGTTATTAAAAAACCTGGCCTCCATCTTGCCACTGGCGGTGTTCTTTGCGGTACTCCTGGCGCTCGGTCGTCTTTATCGGGATCAGGAAATGGTGGCCTTGAATGCCAGTGGCATCGGGCAGGCTGCGATTATGCGCATGTTGCTGGTGCTGGCACCGTTTGTCCTCGTTCTGAACGGCTACCTGGCCTTGTACGCCACCCCCTGGGCTGCCGGAAAGGCTGATCAGATTCGACATGCTGCCGAGTTTCGCTCCGAACTCAGCCTGCTCAGTGCGGGACGCTTTACTGAATCGAAAGACGGGCGTCTGATTATGTACGTCGAGGCCCTGTCCGACGATCAGCGCGAGCTTGAAAAAGTGTTTGTGCAACGCCGGGGCAGGGACAGCAAGAGCGTTCTCGCCTCCGAAACCGGCTATCGTTATATCGATGACAGCAGCGGTGATGAGTTCATGGTCATGGTCGATGGCTATCGCTATGAAGGTGAACCGGGCACGGCCGATTACCGGATTACCCGGTTTTCCAAACACGCTGTGCGCATTAGCGAGAAAAAGGCACCCGATGCCGTGCTGGATCGTGATGCCATGAGCAGCGCTGCATTGTGGCAATCAGATGCGCTGCGTGACATGGCCGAATTACAGAGCCGTATCGTTCTGCCCCTGTCGGCCGTGGCCTTTATGATACTTGCCCTGCCGATGAGCCGGGTCAATCCACGCGAAGGCCGCTATGGCCGGCTGTTCAGTGCCGTGCTCGTCTATGTCATCTATAACAACCTTATCGGCACTACTCAAAAATCGCTCGAGAGGGGCGAGCTGCCACCCTGGTCAGGGATGTGGTGGTTGCCCCTGGTGCTGCTGCTTGCTGCCGCTGCGATTGCGGCATGGCAGAGTCGTGGCCGCTTCGATTGGCAACAGTGGCGGCGCAAGCCACTGGCAGGCAAACGGGCATGAGGTTACTTGACAGGCACATCGGTATTACCGTGGCCGGCAGTATCGGCCTGGTCTTGCTGGTACTGATTTCGCTGGACAGCTTCTTCCGCCTTGCGCGTGAACTGAATCAGGTTGGCGAGGGCAATTACACCTACCTTGAGATGTTGCTGTACCTGGCGTTAACCACGCCCTATCGCATTGTTGAATTTTTCCCCATTACCGCCTTGCTGGGTACCACCATTGGCCTCGGTATGCTGGCCAGTCACAGTGAACTGGTGGTGATGCGGGCGGCAGGTATCTCGGTCCTGCGCATCACCGGTGCCGTAATGAAAACCGGCTTGTTGCTGATCATCGCCGTTATGCTGCTGGCCGAATTTGTGGTGCCGGACGCAGAACAGTTTGCAGAATCAAGGCGCACCCAGATGCTCGCGGAGCAAACCGCCCTGAAAACCGATAATGGCTTCTGGTCACGTGATCAGCGCAGCTTCCTGAACATCAGGGATATCCGTCCCACCGGCGAGATAGGTGATATCACGATTTATGAGTTTGACGAACAACATCGCCTGCGCAGCAGCACGCATGCCAACAGGGCAGTGTATGAAAACGGACAATGGGTATTACGCGAGATTACACAAAGTGATATCAGCGTCAATGCTATCAAGACCCGGACCTTTGACCAGGCGCAATGGGATTCCATCCTCAGCCCGGCCTTGTTGAACATCGTGGTGATCGACCCGTTACGCATTTCCATACGTGACCTGTACGATTATTCGGTGTATCTGCGGGCGAATAACCAGGATGCCGCACGTTACGAACTGGCGTTGTGGGCGCGCTTGTTGATGCCGGTGTCGATCGCGGTCATGTTGCTGCTCGCGGTACCGTTTGTGTTTGGTCCCTTGCGCTCGGTAGGCATTGGGCAACGTATCCTGGTGGGCTTCCTGGTCGGCCTGGCCTTCTTCCTTATCAACCAGGCGTTTAACCATCTCGGGGTGGTCTATCACATGCCGCCGTTGTTGAGTGCGGCGTTACCGCCGGGGGTATTTTTAGTGGTGGCGTTGGTGATGATGAGACGGGTTTGATCTTTTGTTTCCTCTCCCCAGATTTTGTAGATACCATCTCCCTCCACCGACCACAAACGGTATTTACAGCGCTTGTGGTTGATAT
>NZ_JAVVES010000130.1:0-2641 GCF_032250955.1 Sulfuriflexus sp.
CAGGTCAGCCTGCAATATGTGCCAACGGCAATCCTCTCGAGGCAGACCGCCGGCATCCGCGGCAAGGCCCTGATTGTGAACCTGCCGGGGAAGCCGAAGTCGATCCGCGAGTGCCTGGATGCAGTATTTCCCGCGATTCCGTACTGTATTGACCTGATTGAAGGCCCCTATCTCGAGTGCGATGAGTCAGTGCTCAAGGCCTTTCGTCCAAAAGGTGCCTGAAGCATTTCACCGCTGCGGGTATTTTGTTGTGTTTTAGGATAAAAGACTTACAATGCGCGAAATTTACCCGGTACCCTGATTTCAGCACCGGGTACCGGAACCCGCTTTTCGCCAGGAGGCATGTGGCAGATATGAAACATTTCAAAGAAACCCTTTACGATGCGGTCTGCCAGGAATTCCGTATCGACAAGATCTATTTCGAATCAAAGACCGAACATCAACACCTGATGATTTTTCACAATGCCCAGCTCGGCCGTGTGATGACCCTCGATGGTGTGGTGCAAACCACCGAGGCTGACGAGTTCATCTACCACGAGATGATGGCACATGTGCCCATCCTCGCCCACGGCAAGGTGAAAAAGCTTTTGATTATCGGTGGCGGCGATGGCGGCATGCTGCGCGAGGTACTGCGCCATGCGGATATCGAAGTCACCCAGGTCGAGATCGACCAGGCCGTCATTGATATGTCGATACAATACCTGCCCAACCACTCGCAGGGGGCCTATGCCAACCCGCGCGCCACTATCGTCATTGGCGATGGCATGGACTTCGTCCGTAACAGTGATGAAAAATTCGACGTCATCATCAGTGACAGCACTGACCCCATCGGCCCGGGGGAAGTGCTTTTCAGCGAGGACTTTTATGCCCTCGCCAAGGCCCGCCTGACCGAGGGCGGCATCATTGCGACCCAGAACGGCGTACCATTCTTCCAGCAGGATGAACTCATCAACACCCATAAGCGCATGGGCATGCATTTTAACGACACGACATTTTATAGTGCCGCTATCCCGACCTACTACGGCGGTATCATGACCTTTGCGTGGGGCACGGATAACATCAAGCTGCGACAGACACCCCTGGCCACACTGGAACAACGTTTCCAGGCCGCCGGTATCAAGACGCGCTATTACAACCCGGCCATCCACCAGGCCGCGTTTGCCCTGCCACAATATCTGCTCGACACCCTGGCGACGGGCTAGGTGGTCGGCTCAGTGGCCAGGCGAAAAGTCATCATCGGCGCCACGCCTGAAGAGGCCGCCCGCTGGCAGGCATTGGTTAGCAAGCATGGTTCCCCCCTGCTGGTCTTCGACCGCCACGTGCTCAGGCAGCAATATGAGAAACTGCAGGCCGCCCTGCCGGACGTCAGCCTCTATTATGCGATCAAGGCCTTGCCACATAACGATGTACTGCAAACGCTTGATAGCCTGGGAGCCGGTTTCGACGTGGCCTCGTCGGGGGAACTGGAACTGTTATTAAGCCTCAAGGTTTCTGGCCGCCGCACCATCCACACCCATCCCATCAAGCGCGACAAGGATATCCGTGACGCCCTGCGCTTTGGCTCAACGACCTTCGTCGTCGATAACCATGATGAAATGAAAAAGCTTGTGCCTTATCGCAGCCGCATCGGCGTGTTGCTGCGGGTCAGTTTCCGTAGTGAAAATGCAGTGGTCGACTTATCCAGAAAATTCGGTTGCACGGAAAGTGATGTCCCGGCACTGGTGCAGGCTGCGGAACAGCTCGGCCTGCATGTGAAGGGGCTGTCGTTCCATGTCGGCTCCCAGTGCCAGAGCCCGGACAAACATGTTGAGGCCATCCAGTGCTGCCATGCGTTGATGCTGCAGGTAAATGAAACGGCCCGGGCGCCACTGGCAACACTCGATATCGGCGGTGGCTTTCCCGCCGACTACGAGCTCAAAGGCTTTGATATCGAACGCTTCTGCGCCCCCATTCGCGAGGCCCTGAATGACCTGCCCGCTGACTGGCACCTGCTCGCCGAACCTGGCCGCTACCTCGTGGCACCGGCCGTGACGAGCATTACCACGGTCATCGGCAAGGCCATGCGCAATGGCACACCGTGGTATTACCTTGATGATGGCGTCTATGGTTCCTACAGTGGCCAGATCTATGACCATACCGTTTACCCCCTGCAGGTATTAAAGCAGGGCGAACTCACCGAATCCGTACTCACCGGCCCGACCTGTGACAGCATTGATGTCATCGACGAGGCCGTTGCCCTCCCCGAGCTGGAGATTGGCGACCTCATCATTGGTCACCAGATGGGGGCTTATACTGCGGCGACCAAAACCCGCTTCAACCTGTTGCCGGATGCCGCTTTTATTACGATTGACCAGGCTGTCGCCGCCACTTGATCTACCCTATGACGCCGGCACAGCAGCTAAATGCTCGCAGCCGGCAAGCGAACGTAGTATTGTTTCTTCAGAAGAAACCTTTACTCTATAAAAAAATGACCAAGGAGAATACAGATGGACGAGAACATCAAACAAAGCCTGAAGAAGACCTCAACCTGGCTGCGCGCCCTGTACATGATCATGTTCCTGATTATGGCTCTTCGGAAAAATTAGTGGGTAAAAATATAGCGAATTTGGAGCAATAGAGATAGTTTTCTGGAAATTGGAGG
>NZ_JAVVES010000131.1:0-2420 GCF_032250955.1 Sulfuriflexus sp.
GCAATCGCCGTTCGAGCGCAGCGCCTCGTTAGCCGTTATCGGCTTTCCTTGTCAACTCATTCGCCAACATCTCCGCCTGCTTAAGCACCGTCTCGGTTGCCAGCTTCTGCATATCAGGCGGATACCCGAATTGCCTCAAAGTCCTTTTTACAATGACCTTGAGTTTTGCCTTTACGCTTTCTTTGAGCGTCCAATCGATAGAAGCGTTGGCCTTTACTCGTTCGAATAACACGATGGCCAGTTCGCGCAATTTGTCCTGCTGCATTAATTCTCTGGCGCTGTCGTTGTTGGCCACGGCGGTATAAAAGGCGTACTCATAGTCGCTCAAGCCCATCTCTTCAGCTTGCTGGTCGGATTTGACGATTTCCTTGCTGATGTTGATCAGCTCGTCCATGACCTCCGCCGCCGTGAGCACCTTGGCGTGGTAACGTTTGATGGCATCTTGCAGCATTTCCATCAGGGTCCGGCTTTGCACCAGATTCTTTTTGGCGCGCGCCTTGATTTCGTCGTTGAGCAGTTTTTTGAGTACTTCGAGCGCGACGTTTTTGTGCTCCTTGTTTTTCAGCTCCAGCAGGAACTCTTCGGAAAGAATCGAAATATCGGGCTTCTTGATTCCGGCAGCGTCGAACACATCAATGACTTGTTCCGACACCAGTGCCTTGTCGATCACCTGCCGAATGGTCGATTCAATTTCCTCGTTGGTGCATCCTGAGCCGGAACTGTCGAACTTAGCGAGCCGCGCTTTAACTGCCTGAAAAAAGGCGATTTCATCCTTCACATCCATGGCCTGCTCGTGCGGAATGGCGATGGCGAATGCCTGCGACAAGGCGGTGACTGCGTCGATATAGCGCTTCTTACCATTCTCCAGCCCGAGGATATGTTCCTCGGCCGCCAAAATCATAAAGAGTTTCCTGGAGGTGTCGGCCTCGAAGTAATTCTCGTAAGGGAAGCCGTGATACATGCCGGCCACCACTTCGATCTTTTCCAGCATCATTTGCACGGCCTGCTCTTGGGCCAGCATGGGGTCGCCCTTGCCACCCGCATCGGCATAAAACGACAAGGCCTGCTTGAGGTCGGACGCAATCCCCAGATAATCCACCACCAAACCCGCTGGCTTGTCACCGTATACCCGGTTCACCCGCGCGATGGCCTGCATCAGGTTGTGGCCCTTCATGGGCTTGTCGATGTACAAAGTGTGCATACAGGGTGCATCGAAGCCGGTGAGCCACATATCGCGCACGATCACCAGCTTCAGTTCATCATCGGGGTCTTTCATGCGCTCGGCGAGGGTCTTGCGTTGTTGTTTGGTGGTGTGATGCCCGGCCAGCTTCGGGCCATCCGCAGACGCCGCCGTCATCACCACCTTGATCACGCCTTTGGTGAGATCGGGTGAATGCCATTCTGGTTTCAGCTTGATGATCTCTGCATACAGCTCTGCCGCAATGCGCCGCGACATGGCCACGATCATCGCCTTGCCCATAAAGACTTCCTGGCGTTTCTCAAAATGCGCCACGATGTCCTGCGCCACGTTCTTGATGCGCTGCTCCGCGCCGACCAACGCCTCCATCTGCGTCCACTTGGCCTTGGCCTTCTGGGTCTCGGTCAACTCGTCCTGTTCCAGTTCTTCGTCCAGCTCGGCAATGAGCTTTTTGCCCTCGTCGCAGAGCGACACCCGGGCCAGGCGGCTTTCGTAGTAAATCTTCTTGGTGGCGCCGTCTTCCACCGCCTGGGCGATGTCGTAAACATCGACATAATTGCCGAACACCGCCGGGGTGTTGACATCGGTCTTTTCAATGGGCGTCCCGGTGAACCCCAGATAGGTCGCGTTCGGCAGGGCATCGCGCAGATACTTGGCAAAGCCGTACACAACCCGTTTGCCGGTGATGTTGCCCAGCGCGTCTTTCTCGTCCACGGTTTTGGCCTTGAAGCCGTACTGGGTACGGTGCGCCTCGTCGGCGATCACCACCACATTGCGGCGGTCAGTCAGTTCTTCGTAGACATTGCCTTCTTCCGGCTGGAACTTCTGAATCGTGGTGAAGATCACCCCTCCAGAGGCGACCGTCAACAGCCGTTTCAGTGCTTGGCGGTCATCCACTTGCACCGGCTCCTGCCGCAATACCTGGGTACAGGCGGCAAAGGTATCGAACAATTGATCATCCAGATCGTTGCGGTCGGTGATCATGACGATGGTGGGGTTATTGAGCGCCAGCACAATCTTGCCGGTGTAAAACACCATCGATAGCGACTTGCCGCTGCCCTGCGTGTGCCACACCACCCCGGCTTTGCGATCCCCCGGCGGCTGGGTATTGACACTCGCCACTCCGTAACTCTCTGGCGTTTCCGCCACACCCGGCGCCGCGCTACTTGCCGCCCGCAAGGTGGAAGCCACCGCCGCGTTGACAGCATAGTATTGGTGGTAC
>NZ_JAVVES010000132.1:0-2197 GCF_032250955.1 Sulfuriflexus sp.
GCCAAAAGCCACGCGCAGGAACTTGCGGAAGCGCTCGGCAATGTCGTCGGTAAACCAGTCGCCGTCGAGCATAGGGATGACGTTGTCTTCGTCCGCCGGAAAGCTGGGCTCCGGAATCCGCTTCAGATAGTCCTCGATGGTTTCGCCCTGATTGGCCAGGATCAGCCCTGGCTTGTTCAGTGCATAGCGGCCAAACATGCAGCCCACGGCATAGGAAACCAGCTCGCGTATGGTGTCGGCCAGTAACAGCGCCTCCAACTCTTCATCGCTCTTGTCGTTACCGTAGCGGTAGTGAGGGTTGCAAGTCAGGGTGATCTCATTCAGCGGCACCTCGGGCTTCAACTCATCCTGCAAGCCGTAGGCCTCGATGAAGATGCGGTTGTTCTCTTCCTCCAGCCGCTGCATCTCCAGCGTCATCTCCCGCCAGTGTGCGCGGAGCTTCTGGTAGGTGGCCTTCAGGGTTGGCTGGCGGTAGTCCAGACTCAGCAGTGGCAGGCAGGTGAAGTCCCAGGAGGTCTCGTAGGAGTCCCAGTCGGTTTTAGAAAGTATAACCAGCTGATTAACCGTGCTTGTCACTGGGCGTCTTGTTTCGGAAATGCCCTTTATAGGCAGCCGTTTCAGATCTCCCACTTGAAAGTTCAAAGTTGGGTTCAGTACCTTTAGAAGTTTCGAAGATAAGCTACTGTTTAGGTAGCCCAAGAAATACGGCCGATCTTCAGCTTGTGGAAAAGCCTTTGAACCCCCGACATCAAAAATTCCACCTTGCGGCGAGAGGCGTGCGCTGAAGTTTGCGCTTGTAATCAAGCCCCACGTAATACCTTCTTTAAAATAATGGCTTTCCGAACGCGGTATATTTGGATTTTTCCCAATGAGATTGGCACGAATTTCGGCCCCATCCCTCTCCCAATTAACAACATCGAAATCATTTCCAAACCAGCGGCGGAAACCTCCGCCCTTCGAGTAAGGGAACCATTTCTTCTCAGATGCGAGGGCCTGAAACTTGTTAGCGCATCCAAACCCAACCTTGCCAAAAGATACCTCCGCCCAAGATCTCACAAACCTTCCATTGTTCGTCGTGCCAAGACCCTGGCGCGGAGTAGCATGCTCTTCAAACAGATCAGCACCAGAGAAGGCGTCCATCATTCTTTCGGTGACGAAGTATGAGATTGGAGAACCGGAAATCTTTGCGAATTGACTACTCTTGGCTTCGAAGCGCCAACCTACAGACCTATCTTCTGCGGCTTGGCGCGTAAAAAATGCCATCTCTTCATCGCCGCCCTTGAAATCCACCAGCCTGATGTAGTTGCCGACAAGATCTCTCCGACCGCTTTCGAGAGTGAAGGCACAGATTTGGACAGTGGCGCCTTTAAAGCCAGATAGAGGAAGCTCCACAAGATTAGAAATGGAATACCGCTCAGTTAGGAGTAAACGCAAAGCCTCGTGTGTCGAAATGCTCATCCATACGTTAGGCGTCATAAATCCAACGCAGCCACTTGATACAAGTAATTCGCTGAACCGTTTAACCGAAGCCGAGAATAAGTCTGAACTGAAAGCTTCGAAGTTACTGCGAAGCCAATTACTTAGGGTGGGGTTCATATTGCTCCGCCCCATATACGGCGGATTGGCAATCACCACATGGTATTTGGGACTCAGGTAATCAGCCTGCTGCAGGGCTTGCAGCACCTTCTGATGGGTCATGCTGATAAACAGCTGGCCGGAGACGTTTTTTGACTCCAGAATCCTGAGCATGCCGTCCACGTCGGTCACATCCGGACGAATCAGGGAGCCGAAGTTGTCGGCCTCTTCGAACTGGCGCAGGGTGGTTTGCAGCGGCGCGGTGAACAGGTCGCGACCAACAAAATTCATGTAGTTCTTCAGCTCACCCTCGTCGAAGTGGACATTTTCCAACACGCAGATGTTCGGCTTGACGCCCTTGTTGAAGAACCGACGCTGCTTGGCGCGGGCCTTCATCGTTAGGGCAAAGGCGGCCAGCTCCCCGGCGCGTTCGTCGATCTCGATGCCATAGAGGTTGTGGGTGAGGATCTTCTCCGGGATCTCGGCGGGATCAACGCCTTCCTCCTCGTAAATGGCATAGAGCAAGTCGAAGGCATAGGTAAGCATGTGCCCCGAACCACAGGCCGGGTCGCAGATCTTGATCTCTTCCGGCTTGGCGATGCGCAGGAAGTCCGTTTCGGCC
>NZ_JAVVES010000133.1:0-2079 GCF_032250955.1 Sulfuriflexus sp.
GACTGAAATCGCCTTATATCACGCGCTTGGAGCGCTACCTGCCCCGAAAACTACCCATGAATTTTTCTGACGAGGCTCATTTTTTAACAGAAAACATTTTTATAGGGGCTTATTGAAGGGCAGGAACAATGCCCTCGTCACGCAGTCGCTGGTAATCGGTCAGGATGTCTGCATGGTCAAAGGCCATTTTTTCGGGTAACTGGTCATGATTATAGAGTTTCAACGCCCGGGCATCGTCCTCGGCACGAGGGGTGCCGCGGGCCTCGCCGATATAGACCACACTGACAGTGTGGCCGCGTGGGTCACGTGCGGGGTTGGAATAGCAGCCGAGCAGCCGGGTCAGTTTTACCTCGAGACAGGTCTCCTCGCGGGCCTCGCGTCTGGCGGCCTGCTCAAGGCTCTCGCCGATATCGACAAAGCCGCCCGGCAGCGCCCAGCCGGGTGGGGGATGGCGGCGCTCAATGAGGACAATGGGACGCCGCCCACGGTCGACCATTTCAATAATGATATCAACGGTGAGCAAGGGGGTCTTCGGCGCAGGCATAGGCTTTTCTCCCGGGTTTGGGGTTTTATTGTGCAATATTGCCCCGATATAACCTAGACGGGAGCAGGATTATTTGGCCGGCTTTTATGCGTAATTTTACGACGAGTGATATACACTATTGAGTGTCATACTCTATATAGAGTGTCATTGTCGTCAGGCTGTCTACAGGGGGCAGAAATCCATGCTTAACGGTTTACTCGAGTTATCAGTTTGGGGCTATGTCGCCGCGGCCCTCATTCTTACCCATATTACCATCGCCAGCGTCACCATTTTCCTGCACCGCCATCAGGCTCATCGTGCGCTCAACCTGCACCCGGCCGTGAGTCATTTTTTCCGCTTCTGGTTATGGCTGACAACGAGCATGGTGACCAAGGAATGGGTCGCCGTGCATCGCAAGCACCACGCCAAGTGTGAAAGCGAGAATGACCCGCACAGCCCGCAGATTCTCGGCATCGACAAGGTTCTCTGGCAAGGTGCCGAGCTATATCGGGCCGAGGCTGACAAGCAGGATACCCTGGCGGTCTATGGCCACAACACCCCTGATGACTGGCTGGAACGTAATCTTTATAGTGGCCGGAGCAACAAGCTCGGTATCGTCCTGATGCTGGTGATCGACGTGCTGCTGTTCGGCGCGGCGGGCCTGACTATCTGGGCCGTGCAGATGGCGTGGATCCCGTTCTGGGCCGCCGGGGTTATTAACGGCATTGGTCATTACTGGGGCTACCGCGACTTTGAGGTCAGTGACGCCTCCACCAACATCGTGCCGATTGGCATCATTGTCGGTGGTGAAGAACTGCATAACAATCACCATGCCTTCGGCAGTTCGGCCAAGTTTTCCGTGAAGTGGTGGGAGTTTGATATTGGCTGGATGTATATCCGTATGCTCTCCATGCTCGGTCTGGCCAAGGTGAAAAAGCTTGCGCCCAAGCCCCTTATGGATCACAGCAAGCGAAGCATCGACAAGGATACGGTCATGGCCCTCGTAACCAACCGTTTCCAGGTTATGTCGGATTATGCCCGTGACGTGATGAAACAGGTTTACAAGGAAGAGGTGCGTAAGACCCGTAACAGCGCCTTGCGTCGCCAGCTCAAGCGGGCACGTAAATGCCTGGCGCGCAATGAAGCCCTGATTGATGAAAAATCGCGCATGCGCCTGCACTTTGTCTTGTCACAAAACAAGGCGCTGGATACGGTGTATGAATACAAGCAGCGTCTGCAGAAAATCTGGGCCAGCACCACCGCCAGCCAGGAACAGTTACTCAAGGATATCCAGGAGTGGTGTCGCCAGGCGGAAGCCACCGGGATTAATTCCCTGCAGGAGTTTGCGAGGAGAATAAAGGGTTATTCTCTGAGCCCGGCGATGTCGCCGGTGTAGTGGCTGGTATTGTTGTATGAAAAAAGCCCGGCAGAGCCGGGCTTTTTTGTTCCTTCTCCCTCAGGGAGAAGGTTAGGATGAGGGGATAATAGTTGTAGATACCATCTCCCTCCACCGACCACAAACGGTATTTACAGCGCTTGTGGTTGATATGGTTGCT
>NZ_JAVVES010000134.1:0-2076 GCF_032250955.1 Sulfuriflexus sp.
GCGCGGGGAACACACTTCCTCTATTTCTTTGAAAAGAAATAGAAAAAAAGACTCTCTCAATTCTACCGATTAAATCGGTCGAAAAGAACAGGCCTTATAATTCCGTATTGTTAAAGAACTTCCCCGGTTCCTGCAACGGGGAGAAAAGAAACGAGCTTAGCTCCATCGAGTTCTAGAGGGATGCGGCGGTTGGCACCCAATGTCACAAAATCGAAGCCGGCTTCGTTGTTGGTTTTCCAGGCCATCACTGCGTTACCATCCTCGATGCCCTTCTCGACCTGCCCCCAAATATGCTCGCGCACCTTCGTGGAGTAATCGCCCACGTAAACACCCGCGCGGATCTCCAGTAGCCAAATAGCCAGGCGCCCGCGCAAGCGTGGTGGCGCATTTTCAAGTACGATGACCAGCATCGCCAAGGCTCTCCGGATTGGGTATGGCGGGAGGCTGTGAATCCTCTGGCGGTGTGGGTGGTTTTACTTCTCCTGCTGCGAGGATGGTCTCGATGTCCGGGATGATTCGCTCCAGAAGCCGAGTTTTGCGGAAAATGTCGCGGCATCCCAGGCGCACAGCTTGTTCGGGATTATGAGGTTGTTTGGCCGCAACACCGAAGGCAACAGGCACCACGGTCTCGAATTTATAAATGTCTGCAATATCGTAAATGAACGACAGTGGTTTCCCCGTGTGGATAAATCCCACGGCAGGAGCATATCCGGCTGCTAGGACAGCCGCTTCGGTCACGCCATAAAGACAGGCGGTCGCGGACGAAAGGCAGCGGTTGGGTAGGTCACCTTTATTCCAGTCCGAGGTGTCATAGTTGCGAGCTTTCCAGTTTACACGGTACTTTGCTGCCAGGCGCTTGTATGTCTCACGAACACGGGCACCTTCGATACCCCGCAGTTGTTCGACGCTCCTGCGTGCAGGTGGTTCTTCTCCGAAGCGGACAGCGTACATCTTGCGGACGACCTTCAGTCGCAGGCTCGGGTCGAGTGCAAGCTGTGCCTGATACAACAATCGGTCAGCACGTGCACCACCGGGCTGGCCTGAAGAATAAAGTCTAACGCCCGCTTCCCCGACCCAAACGAGTAGAGTGCCCGCGCGTGCTGCCAGTGCCGCGGCGGCATGTGAAACACGCGTGCCAGGTTCCAACATGAGGCACGCCACGCCACCGATAGGTATATGTGTGCGCACGCCGGTCTTGTCGACCACCACGAAGGCGCCGTCGAGCACGTCCAGTTGCCCCTTCTCGATAAACAGGACGGAAAGCCGTTCTTTGATGAGGATTGGCTTGAGAGGAGGGAGCAGAGGTGTGCTCATCCTGAATCGCCTGGCAACGGGCGTCGCCTGACCGTACGTTCGCCGATGACAACCAGTTGACCGACCGCATGCGCAGGATCATCCAGCAATGCAAGGACCCAATCGGCGGGTTTATCTGGAGGGTAAGGTTCTTGTCGCAGGTATAGGATCGCGGGAGGCGCCGGGCAACGCCTGGAATACACCAGCTCTCCGTAATCGCGGTCGAAAGTGACGAGCCAGCGTCCGGTATCGCAGGCCTTCCTCAGAATGGCCTCGTCGGACGCGCCCGGCATGATCTCACAAACGGCAAGCACATCTACACCCTGCTCGCGCAATTTCCGCACAGCAGGGAACGGGAAATTCTCGTTGACGAGCAGGGGTGGATTCACGCGGAGGCTTTGTATTTGGCAATGTACTGTTCATCGTGCAACATTTCCGCTGCGAAGGCCAACGCGGCCAGAATGTCTTCGCGCGTGATGTGCGGATACGCCTCGATGATGGTATCGAATGTCCAGTCATTGGCCAGCCACCCAAGAATTAGCTCGACGGAAATGCGCGTACCCTTGACGACAGGCTTGCCCAGCAGGATTTCCGGATCACTGATGATGCGATCTCGCCAGTCCATACGAATGGCCTCTTCAGAGATTGTATAACGATTCATATTCAACCCTTATGGCATGGAATTCAAGCCCGCCGGACGAGCAGAAGGCCGCAGCCGAAGGCTTTGGCGGGGCCAGTGCCTTCCATGAGTAAACGAGTGAAGCGCGTCACATCCGTTACCAC
>NZ_JAVVES010000135.1:0-2034 GCF_032250955.1 Sulfuriflexus sp.
CCCTCAGGACATCGGCCGCCGTGTAAGCCCGGGTCTGGCGGAACCATGCACCGAGGAACAGCCAGCCGATGAGATATGCCGAGCAATTGGCCACATAGATGACCAGGAAGGTGGGGCCCGCATCAAACGCCGCCGATCCGTTTCCCGTGAACGTGAAGGCACTGATTCCGGACATGAGCATACTGGTACCAACTAGCCACCATGTGCCCTGCGCGCCACCGCGGACAAAATCGCTCATGTTTTTGGTCAGGCTCTTGAATCCGAAGCCCAGCCCCATGATGATGAGGAGGTAACACCCTAAGGTTATGTAGTCGTCCCTTAAAAACCTCCTGAGAGGCATTGGGGTTGAAGGTTGAGGCCGAACCCTGTTCGGAGGGCATTGACCAAGGTTCTTAATAAGCGGGCCAAATTGAGACAAAAAGAGGATTCATTGATCCACTTTTTCAAGTTCCAGGCAGCTGCGGCCAGCATCAGGTTCTGGCTGGCCCCGAGTGCTCCTTTGAGGAAGCATCTCGCCATCCGGAAGTCGCTCTTAAGATGCCCGATGACCGGCTCGATGGCTGCCCTTCGGGCGAACCGTATTCGGTCCTTTCGTTGCCGGTAATAGCTGCCCGTTTTCTTCTTTCTATGCGGGGCAAAGATTTCCACTCCGGAGACTTCGGATTTGCCCTGGTACCCGCGATCCACCAGCGCAGATTTGTAGTCCTTTTCACTGACACTCTTTGCCTGGATCAGGGTCATATCCAGGGTGTCTCCATCCCAGATGTTCTCCTCGAAGCTCACCGCCCCGACGATCACTCCGCTGTCGCGGGTCATGGCCACGGAGGCTTTCCTGCCAAACTCCCACTTCTTGTGTGCCTTCCCCTTTCCGATACAAAGAACACTCGGATCGTGCAGGCTGTAGATCTTGTCTTTGTCGCGACGCTTCTGCGACAAGACCTGCTTGTACAGGTCCAGCTCTTCCCGGTAGGCGCTCACCCAGATCCGATCAGCTTTGCGCTCAAACTCCCGTATCAAGCGGCCTGCATAGGTCTTGAGCTTTTTCGCCGCCTTGCGCCGGTCCTTCACCAGACGATTCGACCGAGTCCGCAAAATGTAGAGCAGATGCGGCACCTTCCGTTTATAGGAATGATCCCATTTGATGTCCACGTCCTCGCCCAACTTCCACATCTTCTCGATGATCTTGCGCCGCAACTTCACGTCTGTGGGATGCGTTACATTTGCCTCCTGCACCGTCGTGTCCACGACCACTTCATCTTCTTCCTCGATCTTTTCGCGGTGCAGATACACCGTCGCCTTGAAGATCTCCTCCACACCTTTTTCACTAATCCGGTTACGGAAGTGCACCAGGTCGCTCGGGTTGCACGGCTGACCCCACTGGAAGAACTGCTCTCCACAAAAATACTGCACGTACGGATTGTCCCGCCATAGCCGGCAGACTTCTTCGTCCGACACATTTTTCAACTGCTTCACCAACAGCAGGCCCACCATCTGGCGGATAGCTTTCGCCGGTCGTCCAACCTCGGCATAGTATCCTTCAAAGGCTCCCTCAAACCGCTCCCACGGCAACTGGTTCGCCAGCTTGTACAACTCATGGCGCTGGTCCAACAGGTGCTCAAGATCCTGTTCAAACAATCCTTTTTCTCCTTGTTTAGAACGCTTTTTCGGCTTCATTATTTCGATCAGTTTTTTGCGGTTTCACCTTATTTTCTGATCGTTTTGAAACGCCGACGCAAGAACTTTGTAGTTGTTTATCAGTACTTTATGCCTTTTTCAGGGGCGACTACTTAAGAGCCGGAATTTTCTCAAGAGGTAAATCCAATTGCGCCAACCTCCAGTTCGTCTCCAGATCTTTGTACATCTTGATGGTAATTCCAAAAAACCGGCTGATCTCGGGCATTGCCGATAAAATAGACCCTCGCGTAAATGTCTGACCATACATCTGATTACCTGATTTCAGGCAGCACCCTCCCCGCCTCCTCCAGAAACTGCCGTCCTATCGCCTCCCAGGAAAACTCCCGCCGGATCCACTCC
>NZ_JAVVES010000136.1:0-1905 GCF_032250955.1 Sulfuriflexus sp.
ATACACATTCATCACACACCCTGATACGCTGATAGCTAAACAGCCTATCGAGAGAGATACAAGGTCGGATTAGCGCGGTGGCGCGTAATCCGACGCACTTCTTCACGCGGTCGCATCGGCTTCACTTCAGAACCCCTGCGGGTTTCGTCAAGTATTTCCTACGCCTCGCTACGATCACGTCACCTCCGGTTCCTAAGCCGACCTACACAAACCGACTTACAATTTTTCCTCTGCGACCTTTGCGTCTCCGCGCCTCTGCGTTGGGCTTTTAGCTAATTCATCAATCTCTTTTACCTCTTTTGTTCTGGTGCGCCTTGATATAAGGCAGTAACGACTCGGCCGGAATGGCTTCTATCTCGCCGCACCTTGCAAGACTGTTTTACATCTTGTTAATTTTGTCTATTAAGGAGTTTCAGGAAAACGCACGGTAGAAGTACGGTGCCCACAAACCGATCAATGCCAATAACACCAACCCCTCCAGCTTGAAGATAAAGGCGAACTTTTCCCGTGCACCATCTTCCCCCCCCACCTGGAAGACCCGACTCATGAGCATATCGAGGAGAATACCGAACACCAGTATCATCGACACGACCGGGGCCAGCACATCGGGGAACAGGCCCCAACCCTCGGTACGGATTTCGTCACTGGTGAAGGGGATGAAGGCCACGCAGATCACTGCGGTGGTTATCAACATGGTGCGTAATTCACCGATATAGAGCATGAAGGCTTTCAACTGTTGCATGACGGTTTCCTGAATCCTGTATACACAAAGGTCGCTGTCTAAACCCGACAGGCTCCTAGTCTACCGTGTTATACGGTAAAAATAATCCCAATCGCCGACCTTCAGTCCGTGCAGGCACTCCAGCAGGGACGCATTCGGCACCGCCTCGCTTTCGTGCACCCCCCACACATGGATACTGCTCTGCGCTATCGCGGCAGTCCGCCGCCAGTTCAGGCTCGCATAAGCGTGTTCCTGGCCACAATGCTCGCATTGCCAGTCCATATCCTCGTTCACGGTCTGCCAGGCGCTAAGCGCCAGCTGGCCGCCCTGCTGGCGTTTGCGGCAAGAGGGGCAACTCGGAGGCGCCAGGTTATCGCCGGCCAGGAACAGGGGGGCATCAGCAAGCAAAAACGAGACATGACAGAACTCCGTATCGTATTGCTGTCCGGCTGCGGCCGGGGTGAGATTGATATGGGGACTGCAACCGAGAAAACTGATGTGGTCTATGAAGCGACTACCGGCGAAATAGCGCTTGTTACCTTCGATCATGAACGGTTCGCCGATAAAACCAATCTTGTCCAGTGCTTCGGTCAGCACGCTCTCGGAGAGCAAGGTCTTCGCCTCTCTCGGGTACAATACAAGGCGGTTATCGGCTAAGCTGGACATAATTAACACTATTCTTTAAATTCATCGGCCGCCCATTATAAGCCATTTGCGGCCAGGAGCTCGAATGCCAAGGACACTGATTGCCCCTCTTGCCTGGCTGCTGATCTGCCTGCAGCTGGCCCTCGTTACCCTCGCCCAGGCCGGGCCCGCGGTTACTTTCCTGCCGGCTACGGCGCCGGGCTTTGACAAGGGCATCCTCTGGCAAGTTGAATCCGCGAACGGCAAGTCCAGTTACCTGTTCGGCACCATTCATGTCGATGACCCGCGCATCACCGATCTGCATCCGAGCATCCGCAAGGCCATTGCCCATTCGCGCAGCATGACCCTGGAACTCATACCCGACCCACAGACCCTGCAGGCCTCGATGTCACGCATGTTCTTCAGCGATGGCCAGACCCTGCAACAGGTCATCGGCGCCCCGCTCTACAAGCAGGCCGTCAGTGTAGCGCGACGCCAGATTTGCGACACCTTCACGCCAGATTTGCGACACCAATTCAGCCCCAATTTACGCCCAATTT
>NZ_JAVVES010000137.1:0-1851 GCF_032250955.1 Sulfuriflexus sp.
GATGGAGGAGATTTACTGGAAACTTTGGAGGAGACTAACTGGAAACACTTCAGGAGATTTGGTGGAAACGATGGAGGAGATTATGCAGCGTGATATCGTTTAATCGCATCTTGCAGCATTTCCGTTAAGGATTTGCTTTGTACTAAGTTCTTTTTAGCGCGCGCTTTGATTTCGTCATTGAGCAGTTTTTTGAGCACTTCGAGCGCGACGTTTTTGTGTTCCTTGTTTTTAAGCTCCAGCAGGAACTCTTCGGAAAGAATCGAAATATCGGGTTTCTTGATTCCGGCTGCGTCGAACAGATCAATCACTTGTTCCGACACCAGCGCCTTGTCGATCACCTGCCGGATGGTCGATTCAATTTCCTCGTTGGTGCGGCCCGTGCCGGCACTGTCGAACTTCGCCAGGCGTGCCTTCACCACCTGAAAGAAGGCGATTTCATCCTTCACATCCATCGCCTGTTCGTGCGGGATGGCGATGGCGAATGCCTGCGACAAGGCGGTGACTTGGTCGATATAGCGTTTCTTGCCATCCTCCAGCCCAAGGATATGTTCCTCGGCCGCCAGGATCATGGAGAGTTTCCTGGAGGTGTCGGCCTCAAAATAATCTTCGTATGGGAAGCCGTGATACATTCCGGCCACCACTTCGATCTTTTCCAGCATCATCTGCACTGCCTGCTCCTGGGCAAGCATGGGATCGCCTTTACCACCGGCATCAGAATAAAACGACAATGCTTGTTTAAGATCAGAAGCAATGCCCAGATAATCCACGACCAAACCGGCCGGTTTATCGCCGTAGACACGGTTTACTCGCGCAATGGCCTGCATCAGGTTATGCCCCTTCATTGGCTTGTCGATATAGAGGGTATGCATGCAAGGCGCATCAAATCCGGTGAGCCACATATCCCGCACAATGACCAGTTTCAGTTCGTCGTCGGGGTCTTTCATCCGCTCGGCGAGGGTCTTGCGTTGTTGTTTGGTGGTATGATGCCCGGCAAGTTTCGGGCCATCCGAAGACGCCGCCGTCATCACCACCTTGATCACGCCCTTGGTGAGATCAGTTGAATGCCATTCTGGTTTCAGCTTGATGATCTCTGCATACAGTTCTGCCGCAATGCGCCGCGACATGGACACGATCATGGCCTTGCCCGCAAACACCTCCTGGCGTTTCTCGAAGTGCGCCACAATGTCCTGCGCTACATTCTGAATGCGTTTCTCCGCGCCGACCAGGGCCTCCATCTGCGTCCACTTGGCCTTGGCCTTCTGGGTCTCGGTCAACTCGTCCTGTTCAAGTTCCTCGTCCACCTCGGCAATCAGCTTCTTGCCCTCATCGCTCAGCGAGACCTTGGCCAGCCGGCTTTCGTAGTAAATCTTCTTGGTAGCGCCGTCTTCCACCGCCTGGGCGATGTCGTACACATCGACGTAATTGCCGAACACCGCCGGGGTGTTGACGTCGGTCTTTTCGATGGGAGTGCCGGTGAATCCCAGATAGGTCGCATTCGGCAGGGCATCGCGCAGATACTTGGCAAAGCCGTACACCACCCGCTTGCCGGTGACGTTGCCCAGCGCGTCCTTTTCATCCACGGTTTTGGCCGCAAAACCGTACTGGGTGCGGTGCGCTTCGTCGGCGATCACCACCACATTGCGGCGGTCGGTCAGTTCCTCGTAGACATTGCCTTCTTCCGGCTGGAACTTCTGAATGGTAGTGAAGATCACCCCGCCGGAGGCGACCTTCAGCAAGCGTTTCAGCTCTTTGCGGTCATCCACCTGCACCGGCTCCTGCCGCAACACCTGGGTACAGGCGGCAAAGCTATCGAACAATTGATCATCCAGATCGTTGCGGTCGGTGATCATG
>NZ_JAVVES010000138.1:0-1540 GCF_032250955.1 Sulfuriflexus sp.
GGATTACCCCGCGGAGCCCACTTCCAGACAACATCGGCGATCCATAAATTGCTGTCTCCCGCAAATGTCGATGGCTCGATACCGCCGCTGCCATGAGCATGCTCATGATCGCCGCCGCTCGCGCGCTCGCGGGCATCGGCCCACAGACCGGACAGGCCGACGCGCCAGCTATGACTGTCGCCGATATCGCCACCGAGATGGGTAAAGAGCGAATAGACACCCTTGCCTTCATTGTCCGAGCCACCTGCGGGGAACCCTGCCCCACGCAAATACTCGCCGCCCAGTTCGAAGAACGTATCAGTGGCGGCCAGCCAGCGCACCTGCAGGCCATCATCCGTATATTGCTTGCCGAGAAAGGCGCGGTAGACGAGTGGCTCGTCGGCAAAGTCCCAGGCATGGGCGTGCTGACGATTAAGGTAACCGACTTCAGAGAAGAAGCGTCCCGCCTTCAGGCCGAAACCATTGGCCAGGCCGACGGCCTCGATATAGGCCTCTTCCAGTTCAACCTCGGTTGCTGACTCATCCTGGTGCAGCCCAAGGGTGATACTGCCGAAGAAGCGGTCGTCAATGTTGCCATTGATAGCAAGCTCGGTTTCCTCGGCTGTCAGGCCCTCACTGGACAGGCCGGCCTCGCCCCCCAGCTGGAACCCGGGCAGCGCGTAGTTATCCGCACGCCTGCTATAGCTGTTGATTTTACCATTCAGGATGGCCGTGATGCCGGGATTGAAGCTGCTCTGGCTGCCAGCCGGGCTTGCTGTTACGGGAGTAACCGGGCGACTTTCCACTGCACGGTCTGTTACTGCCTGTTTGTCGGCAAGGTCGACAATACGGGACTCCAGTTGTTGAATGCGAGTCTCGTAGCTCTGTCGCATTGACGCCAGTTCCCGTTTGAGTTCCTCAATTTCACTGTCGGCTGCCAGGACGCCCGCGCCGGGCAACCCAAGCAACATAAAAATACATACAAGACGCATATACATGCTCATCGCGAATTCTCCATATCAGGCGCATCACCAGCTTGATTCAA
Source organism: Sulfuriflexus sp. (assembly GCF_032250955.1). Lineage (NCBI taxonomy): Bacteria > Pseudomonadati > Pseudomonadota > Gammaproteobacteria > Chromatiales > Granulosicoccaceae > Sulfuriflexus > Sulfuriflexus sp. Next base: position 1,025 of record NZ_JAVVES010000138.1, read on the forward strand.
CCAGGCCGGTGCGCAAATTTGATAAAAACTATTTAATTACGAAATCAAACAGGGAGTGGCGGTGGCGCGCGGGTGGACAGCCGGGGCAGCGGACGACTGATGAGGGAGTGCTGAAATTGTGTGGTCGGAGACTCGACGCTAATAGACACCTGAATAGATAGTCCGGCATTGGCAAGACCCGCCTTGCCGTGCTGTGCCACCAGGCAAATATCACAAATCTCATTACCTGAATTTGCCAGATCGTGGTGATGGGTCGCGATCGCCCATTGACCCCAAATCAGCATGCCTGCCAGGAAGGCAACCAGCTTCAAATTTGAAAATGTCTTCACCATAAAGAAATTATAGAGAAGCCGGTAATGAATAGGAACAAAACTTTTTCGCAAATCGTGCTTATAATCCTGCATCGAGACAGACTTAATTTATCACCGGCTTATACTTATTTTCACTGCTGTCCCGTTAACATAAGCCTGACAAGCAGTAAGCTTCGAGAAAATAAGGTAACCAGGTTGATTGATG